>JAAETT010000425.1 GCA_024228115.1 bacterium | reverse complement strand
CTCACGCGCCAAGTCCAAGCCTGGCAAGACGATCGCAACCGAACGACGAAGGGCGTCGACTGGCAATTCACGACCCAACAAGCCCGCGTGAAACTGCGACGACTCTACCCCCAGCTTTTGGTGTGACAAGGGACTAGGGCCGAGAGGCCTGCTTCGCCAGCGCGTCTTCTCGAAGACGAGCCAGGAACCAGCTTCGTTCACCCAGTCGAACGACCAGCCCCGACGGGCTGGCCTCGAGAGTGAGACCGGGCTGTGTGATTCGCAGAGGACCGATCGCCATCGTTCCTTCGTGAAGCTCCAGCAGGACGTCGGTGGCGCAGCCGCAGCAAGTAGCTCGCACCCGGCGTTCGCCAAGCCAGGCTCGGCCCGGCTGATCGAGCCAGACCGCGAGATCCTGGCGCTGGCCACAGCCAGGGCAGGGCAAGGGGCGTAGATCCGGGAGCGGGCTCCCCAACCCGGTTCAGCGCCTCGGCGGTGTCGGATCGCCCGGCACCGGTACGACGCAGCTGACCTCGGGCGCCGCTTCGCGCAGCGCTGGCTCCAAGGCGAATCGCACGGTCGCGCTCTGGGCCGGGCAGCTGGCGCAGGCGCCTTGAAGCTCCAGCTGGACCGTGCCGTCGGTGGCCACGGCCAGGAGTTCGACATTGCCTCCGTCCCGCAGCAGGCCGGGACGGATCCGATCGAGCGCCTGCTCGAGCTTGCGACGGACGTCGGCTGAGATTCCGGTCATGCAGGGTGTATCGGCAACAGGAGCCTCGGGCCTGAACCGGGGCTAAGGTCGGCCGGATGCAGGTCAGGGTGAAGCTCTTCGGATCGATCCGCGAGGCTGCCGGAGAGGGCGAGCGGGTCGTCGAGCTCTCTCCTGGGGCCACGGTGGCCGATCTGCGAGCGCTGCTCGCAGAGGGGCTCCCGGCCGTCGAGAAGATGGGGGAGCGTCTCCGGGTCTCGGTGAACATGGAATTCGTGAAGGGCGCGCCTGCGCTGGCGGAGGGCGACGAGGTTGCCTTCCTGCCGCCAGTGGCGGGTGGGCAGGGGAGACCGGCCGGCCTGTGCCGGCTCTCGGCTTCGCCCCTCGACGTGGGAGCCGTCGTCGAACGGGTCTCCGGGCCGGATTGCGGCGGCATCGTCACGTTTGTCGGGACGGTGCGCAATGCCTCCCGAGGCAAGGACATCCGCCACCTGGAGTACGAGGCCTATCCCGAAATGGCGGAGCAGGAACTCGACCGGATTGCCGAGGAGGCGGGTGCGCGCTGGCCGGGCACACGGGTGGCCGTGGACCACCGCACCGGGCAACTCGAGATCGGCGACATCGCGGTCGTCGTCGTCGCGGCCTCGCCCCATCGGGGGGAAGCCTTCGAGGCCTGCCGCTTCACGATCGACACACTCAAGGAACGGGTTCCGATCTGGAAGAAGGAGATCGCGACCGATGGCGCCTACTGGGTGGACGAGCACGCGTGAGCGACGAAACCGCAAGCGTCCATCGCCACCACCGCACGGCGCCGGAGAATCTCGTCGTTGGCGTCCTGACCGTCAGCGATACCCGTACGCTGGAGGATGACACCGGCGGCGCGTTGGTCAGCAAGCTGTTGGAAGGCGCCGGCCACCAGGTAGTCGGCCGGAGAATCGTCAAGGATGACGCGGAAGAGATCCGCGCGGCGGTCGAAGAACTGCTCGCGTCCCCGGAACTCCAGGCGGTGATCCTCACCGGTGGCACGGGTGTGGCGCCCCGCGATGTCACCCCCGAAGCCATCGCGCCGCTCCTCGATCGTGAGTTGCCGGGCTTCGGCGAACTCTTCCGGTTGCTGTCCTACGAGGAAATTGGCGCGGCGGCGCTGCTCTCGAGAGCGACCGCCGGGCTGAGCCGAGGTCGCGTCCTGTTCGCCCTGCCTGGCTCTCGGGGCGCGATCCGAACCGCCCTCGAAAAGCTGATCCTGCCGGAGCTTGGCCACCTCGTCGGCGAGGGCCGGAAAGCCTAGAGGGAGTCGGTCACCCGGCGGAATGCCTGGTGCAGGATCAGCTGGAGTTCTGCATCCACTTCGACCTCCTCCATCGCGACATCCATGCAGGCGAGCCATGCGTCCCGTTCGGCCGGGCCGATCGTGAAGGGTTCGTGGGCTGACCGCATGCACTTGCGATCCGTTCGCTCGAGGTAGAGGGGAGGCCCACCGAGCCAACCGGACAGGAAGTCGAAGAGGAGCTCCCGCATCGGGCCCAGGTCCGGCGCGTGCATCGCCCGGATGCCCTGGGCCTCGGGCAGACGATCCATGGCTGCGTAGAAGTGATCGACCAGAAGACGCACGCCGTCCGCGCCGCCCAGTTCCGAGTAGGGATCGATCTCCGGTTCGGTCATGGAGTCGCCGCCGGGACCGCTGCCGCGAGATGCTCCGTTCGACATAGCAGGCGCTCGGAGGCTTCGACTGCTCGAGATCGTCGCCGCCGCATGTGCGAATACTAGCTATCGAAATCGAAAGTTCGGTTGCTGTCGCGCGGCCCGGCTCCTCTGGGGCCAGGGGAGAACGCCATGATCTTGCGGGAGGACCTCTCGGCCGGCGCCTGCTGTATCCTTCTCGCCGGAACGAAGCGTTCGCAAGAAAGGCAAGAATGTGATCTGGCTGATCCTTGGTGTCCTCCTGTTTGCGGGCGTTCACACGATTCCGAGCCTCGGGGCCTCCGCCCGCGCAAACTTCATCGAACAGCGCGGGGAGGGGCCCTACAAAGGCCTGTTCTCCCTGGCGCTCGTCATCGCCATCGGGCTGATGATCTTCGGTTGGCGCAGCAGCCTGCCCAGCCTGCTCTACGCCCCGCCGGCCTGGGGCCGCTGGGCCGCCAACGGGCTGATGCTCGTTGGCCTGCTGCTGTTCATTGCCTCCGGCGTGCCGACCAACCTGAAGCGCTTTCTTCGTCACCCGCAGCTGACGGGTGTGGCCGCCTGGGGCGCTGCGCATCTCCTCTCGAACGGCGACTCCCGCTCCCTGGTGTTGTTCGGCGGCCTGGGTTTGTGGGCCGTGCTCCAGATCGTCCTGATCAACCGCCGGGATGGAGATTGGGAGAAGCCCGAGCCGTTGCCCTTCAGCGCAGATCTACAGCCGTTGGTGGTTGGCCTGGTCGTGTTCTTCATCGTGCAGTGGGCGCATCCCTGGATCTCCGGCGTATCCGCGTATCCGGGTTGAGGCCCGGCGACGAGAACGTGCACGCCTGCGGAGGATGAAGTCATGACGGAGGGCTCGCGGCGCAGTATCTGGGCGTGGGGTCTCGAATCCGACGAGCCCAGCCAGGAGGAGCGCGTCGGGTTTGCGAAAAGCCTGTCGGCGGAGTGGGGACGCGACCTGCCGGTTCCGGAAGCCGTGCCCCTCGCGGCGGTGGATCTTCGCCGGCCTCGTATCGAACCCAGCCAGGCGCTCCGCCTGTTCTGCGCGGCGGATGACTACGAGCGTGCACTGCATACCTATGGCGCCAGCTTCCCGGAACGCCTGCGCGCCTTCCGCGGCGAGTTCTCCCACCCGCCGGATTTCGTTGCGCATCCGCGCAACGAAGACGAACTCGAACAGGTCATGGCGTTCTGTGCAGATCGCTCCTGCCGGGCCGTGCCCTGGGGCGGCGGTTCGTCGGTGGTCTACGGCGTCTGCATTCCCGAGGACGAGACGCCCTGTGTGACCATCGATCTCGATCGTTTCGATCAGGTGCTCGAGCTGGACGAGACTTCCCGCGCGGCGCGCATCCAAGCCGGCGTCTTCGGGCCAGCGCTCGAGGACCAGCTCCGGCCAAGCGGCCACACCCTGCGCCACTTTCCCCAGAGCTTCGAGTGGTCGACCCTGGGTGGCTGGATCGCGACCCGCTCCGGCGGCCACTACGCGACGAATCACACGCATATCGACGATTTCGTCGAGTCCGTGCGCATGTTGACGCCCTCGGGATGGTGGGAATCCCGGCGGCTTCCGGGCAGTGGGGCCGGGCCGAGCCCCGATCGCCTGGCGATCGGCTCGGAAGGCATCCTGGGCGTGATCACCGAGGCCTGGATGCGCATCCAGCGTCGCCCGCGTTTCCGTGCCACGGCGAGCCTGCGCTTCGACGAATGGGAACCGGGGGCCGAAGCCGCCCGGCACATCGCCCAGGCCAAGCTCTGGCCGGCCAACCTTCGACTGCTCGACCCGAGGGAGGCGAAGAACGCCGGGCTCGATGGCAGCCAGGCGCTGCTGATCCTGGGTTTCGAATCGGCAGAATTGCCCCAGGACCACAACATCACCCAGGCGGTCGCCATCGCCCGGGAGTGCGGCGGGCAGATCCGGGACGAGGAGATTCGCATCTCCGATTCCAGCGAGAAGACCACGGGCCGGGACGGTGCGGCGGGCGCCTGGCGGAGCGCGTTCATCGGCGTGGGAAAGGGCCTGAACCTGATCACGGGTCTGGGCTTGATCGCCGACACCTTCGAGACATCCATCACCTGGGATCGTTGGCCCGAGTTCGACCGGGAGGTCCGGGCCAGCGTGGAAAAGGCCATGGCCGAGGTCGCCGGCGGCGGGGCGCTCTCCTGCCGCTTCACCCACGTGTATCCGGATGGCCCGGCTCCCTACTACACCTTCTCGACCCGCGGACGACCCGGTGCCGAGCTGGAGCAGTGGGCGGAGATCAAGGCCGCAGCCACCGATGCCGTGATCCGCGCCGGCGGTACGAGCACCCACCATCACTCCGTGGGCCGCATGCACCGGGACGGCTACGACCGCCAGCGGCCCGAACTCTTCGCCCGCGCCCTCCGCGCCGCCAAACGAGAACTCGACCCAGGCTCCATGCTCAACCCAGGCGTCTTGATCGACCCCTGAAAACAACTCAACCAGCGGGGACGGGGTTTACAATTGACTTTATGGAAGCGGGCAAAGCCCCCTTCCATAAGGTCAATTGTAAACCCCGTCCCCGCTGGTTGAGTTGTTGGGGGGATGGCCGATGGGGTCTTCATGGCTCCCCGTCTCCGGCTCTTCCTCCTGCTTCCGCTGGCCAGCCTGCTCCTCTCGGCGGATCTGCACGTCTGGGTGGATGAGCAGGGTCAGACCCACATCACGGACGGGGCCTCCAAGCCTCCGGATGGCGCTGTCGCGGACGGGAACGTGGAAGCCGTCCGCGGGCTCTGGAATGGCGACAGCCGCGGAGAGCCGCTCTGGACGCCGCCCGGCTGGAGCGGACGCGAGGAGGATCGGGCAATCCGCGTGCTGCGGGATGCCGTGGCCGACCTCGGCAAGGGCGAGGGGGGCAGGGCGGGCTCAGCCCTCCGGGCACTGCTTCGAACCGACCCGGACCGGCCGGAGCCTCATTTCTACCTGGCCTTGATCGAGGGGCGGCGTGGCCATCTCGGAAAGGCCGAGGACCACCTCCGGACCTTCCTCTCCGTTGCCGGAGATCGCTTCGATCCATGGCGCGCCTCGGCTGAGATGCGCCTGGCCCGCCTCGATGACGAGCGCCATCTGATGGAACGGCCGGCCGCCAGACCTCTGCGGCTGGTGGATCTCGAGCACCAGGCATTTCATATCCAGGCGGATGCGGAGTTGCTGAAGACGGGCGAGGTCTCCTTCGCCCGCACGGTCGCTCGCTACCTGGATGACGCTCGCTCGCTGGTCGGGACGCGGGTCGGTGCCTATCCGGCCGAGCCCACGGCTGTGGTGCTGTATGGCAAGGCAGCCTACGTGAAGGCCCACGCCCATCGCTTCAGCTTCCAGACCGTGGGCTTCTTCGATGGCCGTATCCACGTGGTCTCGAAGGCCCACCCTGCCGGAGAGCTTCGTACGCTTCTCGTCCACGAGTACACCCATGCGCTCTTCCGCGAGCAGACTGGCGGCGATCGTCCCTTCTGGCTGAACGAGGGCCTGGCCGAGATCTACGAGCGCGCCTCCCAGCGTCGCGCACCCCTCTCCCGGGGCGAACAGACCCGCCTGCGAAACGCCCTCGAGCGAGGCCGCTGGATCGATCTGCATCGCCTGGCGCCCAGCTTTGCGGGGCTCGACAACAAGGAAGCGCGGCTCGCCTACGCGATTTCCACTTCCGCTGCCGACTGGATCGAGCGCCACAGCACGGCGGCCGGGAGGGCCCAATTGCTCCAACGCATCGGTGAGGGTTGGCCTGCCGACAAGGCGTTGCGCGAGGCCATCGGCCTCGATACCGCGGGTCTGGAGCGCTCGCTTCAGGCGGAGTTGCGCGGCGCTCGCGAAGGGCATGGCGCGGCTCAGCCCGCGGCCCAGCCCTAGGCTTCACCGCCAGGGATCGAAGAACCCCGCGCTAGTCGGCTGCGCTGGGCCGATAGCTTGGTTTCGGATCGACTCGCACGGCGTCCCCCGCTTGCCAGCCATTGCGTTCAGCCGTGCCGGCCGGGACTTCGAGGACGAGGTCGATGGGGCCCGGAGGGCTGTAGCGCGGGAGCGGGGGCGATACCCGGTGGGGGATGTCGGCCTCCACTGCGAGGATCCTTCCCGCGTGGATCCAGACGATGTCGATGTCGAAATGCATGTCGGGCATCCAGAAGGCGGGGCGACCCGGCGGGTCATAGGGGAAGAGCATGCCGCGCCCGGCGGCCAGGGAAGGCCGCCCGGAGAGCCCGCGTTGGCGGCGCATCGGCGTATCGGCCAGGTCGACATCGACCCGGTGGATGCCGATCTCGACCGCCGCCTGGCGGGGTTCGGGCCCATCGGCCGCCTCTTCCTTCGTCTCGCACGCGATGGGGAGGAACAGCAGGAGGAGGGCCATGAGGAGAGGCCTGCTCATCGGATCTCGAACCCCTGGAGGCCTTCAGGTGGTTCTGTCAGGACGTCGAGTTCGTCGACCCGTGCGAACCGGGGCCCCTCTCGACAGAAGGCCAGCATGGCCTCCACCTGGTTTGCGCTTCCCTCGATCACGGCCTCCACGCTGCCATCGTTCCGGTTGCGCACCCAGCCGTTGGCGCCGATCCGGGCCGCGGTCTCGCGGGTGGCTGCGCGGAACGCCACGCCCTGAACGCGGCCGCGCACGTGGAGTCTTCTTCTTTGCTGGGTCTCGGCCATGGGGGCTCTAGAATGACCCACCGATGCCCTGGGCGGAAGCGCGCCCCGGGTTCCTCATGAAGCTCACGTACATTCTCTAGACCGGATTCAACGCATGGAATTTGAACGAAAAACTCCATCCATCCTCTCGCAGCGGAGCGCGCGAACGCTGACCAACGTGGCGGACGCCCTGGGGATCGAGGATCCAGGGCGATTGGCGGCTCTGGCGCCAGCCGCCGAGACCTGGCTTCGCCATCGTGGCGTCGGCGCGGCTCGACGGGCGTGGTTCCAGCTGATGCGTCTCGAGTGGTGCCCGGCACTCACACGAGGGCCCAAGGGCAGCTTCTCTCGTCTCCCCAAAGCGGAGCGGGCGGCCTGGTTGGAGGGGCGGAAGCTCGGGGTCGTTCGGGCGATGATCGAGGCGAGTGCGCCGGATCCGGCCTCCTCAGACGTCGATCACTCCTCGCCTGGGGCGTAGTACTCGAAATCGACGACGTTCTCGTTCAGGTATTCGCGCAGGCGATCCACCAGCCCCTTCTCCAGCTGCCGGATGCGTTCGCGGGTCAGCCCCAGCTCGTCGCCGATCTCCTGCAGGGTGCGGGGATCCTGGGCGAGCACGCGCTCGCTCATGATGCGCTGCTCCCGCTCGTCGAGCTCTTCCGAGAACTTCTGGACGTGTTCCAGGAACGTGCGGCGCAGGTCCTGATCGACGACGGTGGCCTCCGCATCCTGCCCCGGGTTGGCGGCCAGGAAGTCGCCGAAGCGCGCCCCCTCCTCGTCCTCCCCGGCGACCGGAGCATCGAGCGAGAGATCGCTGCCCGAAAGCCTCTGCTCCATCTCGATGACGTCCTGCTCGGTCACATCCAGTCGCTCGGCCAGGAGCTTCGGCGCCACCTCGAAGCCCTGACGTTCCAGCTCGCGCTTCTCCTTTCCCAGCCGGAAGAAGAGCTTCCGCTGGGCCCGACTCGAGCCCACCCGCACCAGCCGGATGTTGTCGATCAGGTATTTGAGGATGAAGGCGCGGATCCAATACGCGGCGTAGGTCGAGAGCTTCGTGCCCGCCATCGGGTCGAAGCGCTCGACCGCCTGAACCAGCCCCACGTTGCCCTCCTGGATGAGGTCGAGCGTCTGGGTCCAGGCGCGGCGGTATTCCATCGCGATCTTCACCACCAGCCGGAGATTGGCCAGGACCAGCTGCCGGCCTGCCTCCGCATCACCCTTTTCCCGCCAACGCACCGCCAGTTCGTGCTCCTCCTCTCGGGAGATCGGCGCGTGCTGGCGTAGCTCCGCCATGTAGCGGGTAAGCGGGTCGGTCGGATCGAGCTGGCTCGGGGGCGCAGCCGGGAGGCTCTCGGCCGAGGGCTCGGTCGGAACCGGAAGCCTGGTATCGCGATCGTCCGCGGGGGGCATGTGCAGCCACACTAGCTCGGGAGGCGGGAGGCGGCCCGAAACGAAGAGGGCGGGGCCACAGAGTGGCACCCGCCCTTCAAAAACAACCTCTTGGAGCTATTCCTTCAAGGTGCGGATAAAGGCAACGAGGTTGGCCAGAGCCGCATCGTCCAGGTGTCCCCAGGGCGCCATCACCGGGTTGCCGCCATAGGCCGCAGCTCCGTTCTTGATGACCAGCGTGAGGTCGGCGTCTTCGCCAGCCGTACCGTTCTTGTCCGCATCGTATTTGAACTCGCCGATCGAGAAATCCCGGGGCGGCGGGGTCAACGCGGCCCCGGCCGGTCCATCGCCCTTGCCGGTGGTGCCGTGGCAGGTGGTGCAAAAGGTGTTGTAGCTGGCCTTGCCGGCTTCGGCGTCGGCGGCCCCGATGGGCGCTGCCAGGAAAACGAACGAGCTGGCGAGCAGAGCAAGCAGGATACGGGTCATGTCATCTCCGTTGTTGTCTCGAGAAACAGGGTGCAGGCAGGCTGCGAAGGAATGCGAACCGGATGCGACGCAGGTTCGATTGGACGCAAACTCTAGGCGTGGTATTCAAACCCGTCCAGATTCCGCCTTCCGCTGAGCTGGAGGCTCCGTGGCCTAGTCGAGCTTCACGCCCTTCCATCCGCCGAGCAGCTCGAGCAGGGCACGAACGCCGAAGCCCGTAGCACCCCTTCCCTGGGTGGGGCTCGTCAGCGCCGTGTCCGCGACCGCGGCGATATCGAGATGCGCCCAGGGCTGACCTTCTGCCACGAAGTGCGAGAGGAAGGCTCCTGCCGTGATCGTGCCGGCGTCGCGACCTCCGGTCTGACGCACATCAGCGATCTTGCTCTTCATGTGGTTCCGATGGGCCTCCCAGAGAGGGAGTTGCCAGAAGCGCTCCCCGCTCGTCTCGCCGGCTCCGACGATGGCTTCCGCGAGCCGGTCGTGGTTCGCGACGACGGCCGCGGCCCACGGCCCGAGCGCGACCGAGGCCGCGCCGGTGAGCGTGGCCAGATCGATGATGGCCTGGGGCGTGAATTCGTTCTGGGCGAAGTGCAGGCAATCGGCTAGCACGAGACGGCCCTCCGCATCGGTATTCGTCACCTCGATGGTCTTGCCCGAGGCGCTGGTCAGGATGTCGTCGACCCGGTAGGCGTGGCCACTGGGCATGTTCTCCACCGCCCCGACGATTCCTACCACGTGCAAGGGAATCTTGAGCAAGGCGATGGCCTGCATGGCACCGATCACAGCCGCGCCTCCGGACATGTCGTGCTTCATCTTCACCATGCTCGCGGCGGGCTTGAGCGAGAGTCCGCCCGAATCGAAGCACACGCCCTTGCCCACCAGGCAGACCGTGGGCCGCCCACGCGTCGCTTTCTTCTTGCCGCGGGTCGCCTTCGGGGCGTTGTGCTCGAGCACGATCAGCCGCGGCTTGTTGTGGCTGCCCTGGGCGACCGCGAGAAGGGCACCCAGCTTGTGCTTCTTCAACGCGGTCGGCTCGAGGATCCGTGCCTTCAGCCCGACCTGTTTCGCCATCTTCCCGGCCGTCTGGGCGAGCTTGGCAGGTGTCATGACGTTGGGCGGCTCGTTGGAGAGATCCCGCGCCAGGTTCTGGGAATCGGCCAGGATGACGCCGCGCTGGATGCCCGCCCGCGCGGCGCGCAGATCACCGGATTTCTCCAGATGGATCTGAAGCCGCTCGACCGCGCCGTTGCCATTTTCGTCGCTGACGTTCTGGTAGCGATCGAAGCGGTAGACGCCGAGCACGGCTCCCTCGGCAAGGCTTTGGCAGAGCGCTGGCGCCCGCATGCGGCGGCCGCTCGGCGCCAGCAGGGAGGGAGCTGAGACACGGGCTCGCCGGGCTGCGTGGATCGCCTGGCCGGCGGCCTCGCGCAGGGCCCGTCCATCCAGGTCCGATTCGGCGCCCAGCCCGATCAGCAGCACCCGGTTGGCGCCTCCATCGTGGGGATAGAGCAGGAGCGTCTCGCTTCGCTTTCCCCGGAAATCGCCTCGAGCCAGGGCCGCACTCAACGCTCCGCCCAGCCGCTTGTCCAGCGCAGCCACGCGGGCCGGAAGGCGCCAACGGGCCGGATCGAGCTCCGTCAGCGGGATGGCAAGCAACTCCGGCTCGGGTTCCAGGGGATTCCGGGTGGATGCGGTGATCTCCATCACTACTCCTCGTTCATTGGGTGCGAAGGTTGTCTCGGCGGGACGTACCCGCACGTTGATGCTCTCAGGTCGCTTTCCTAGACTGCCTCGTCTCGTCTCTGTCGTCGTTTCGGCAGAAGACCTCGGTGGCCGAAGGTCATCGAAACCGATGGAAGGTGTATGAGCCTCATACTCGCTGGGACGGCCATGGGGGGACGTCTCGCGAGCCTGGACCTCTTCGACCTGGTATGGCAGGCGTCATGGGTTGTCCAGCTCGTCATTCTCCTCTTGATAGCCGCTTCGATTCTTTCGTGGGCTGCGATCGTTTTCAAATGGCGCGAGCTGAACGGCGCCGAGCAGGATAGCGAGACGTTTCTCGAGACCTACCAGGAGGCGGGCCTCGAGCGCGGGTACGACGCGGCGAAGGCGATGGAGCGCTCACCGCTGTCCGCGATCTTTCTCACGGCCTACGGCGAGCTCCAGAAGATCGGTCGCTACTCGGGGCGCGCCCCGGATGAGCCGCTCGATGATGCACAGCTGCATACGCTGTCGCGACAGATCGCCTGGGCCGCCGCCCAGGAAGAACTCCGGCTCGAAGCGCGGCTCTCCTTCCTCGCAACGGTCGGTAGCGCGTCGCCCTTCGTCGGATTGTTCGGCACGGTGATCGGCATCATCAATGCCTTTACGGGGATCGGTTCTGCGGGCAGCGCCAGCCTGGCCGTCGTCGCGCCGGGCATTGCGGAGGCATTGATCGCGACAGCGATCGGGCTCTTCGCCGCGATCCCGGCCACGGTCTTCTACAACATGTTCGTGGCACGCTTGCGGGAGCTGCACCGCGCCATCGAGTTGTTCAGCGACGAGTTGATGGGCGATCTGCGCCGCCCAGGGGCTGCGCCCGTGGCGCGCCCGGACGAGGGCTGACCCGTGGCCGGGGGGCGTCTCGGGCGCGAGCACAGCGCGATGTCCGAGATCAATGTCACGCCGTTCGTGGATGTGATGCTCGTGCTGCTGATCATCTTCATGGTCACGGCGCCGATGCTCCAGCAGGGCCTCGATGTCGACTTGCCCGAGACCACGACCCAACCCCTGCGGATGCAGGACGAGCCGCTGATCCTGGGTGTGACGAAGAAGGGTGCCTACTACCTGGCCAGCGTCGAGATCCCGTTCGAGGAGCTGAGCGAGAAGCTCACCGCCATTTTCGAGGCGACGCCGGACAAGGAAATCTTCTTGAGGGCGGACAAGGAGGCTCCCTACGGGCTGGTCGTGAAGGCGATGGCCGTGGCGCGAGAGGCCGGGGCCCGCAGCCTGGGAATCGTAACGGAACCCGAATAGGGAAGGGAACCCGGCAGGGGCCGCGGGCGACTCATCCTTGCGGGTTCCTTCCTGGGAGAGCCCACTGGATTCCATTTCCCAGAAAACGATGGAGGCGAGCCGCGAGACGTGGATGGGATCCTGGAAACATGGGAGGACCAGCGCCAGCGGCAATATCGTCGCTTCGTCGGATTCTCGGCCGGGGTTCACCTGATCGCCGCGCTGTTCTTCCTCGCCAGCCCGAACTGGCGCAGCGCCGAGCGCTTGCCGGGTGTCGTGCGGATCGATCTGGTGGCGGTGGCGCCCCCTGCGGCGGTTCGCCGCCCGGCCCCAAAGCCCAAAGCGGTGCCCAAGCCCAAAGCGGTGCCAAAGCCAAAGCCGAAAGTGAAGCCCGTCCCCAAACCCCCCGTCGTAGACAAGAAAGTGCTGCCGAAAGATCCGGTCGCCAAGCCCGCCCCGAAGCCGCCCCCGCCCGCACCTGCAGAAGAAGCGATGGAGTACGACGACGTGATGGCTCAGCTACGCAAGGACGCGAAAGAGGATTTCCCGGAGGCGGCCCCGCAGCTGGCCTCACCGGCTGCCCGGGTCGGGCCGGCGGGTGGGCCGGGCCGTCTGATCTCCGCTGAAGAGGCCGCCTGGCGCGAGCGGGTACGAGCCTACGTGCTGCGAGGCTGGGTGCTGGCCCCGGGCTTTCGCAGCCAGGCTCTCGTCACGACCGTCGATGTCCGCCTCTCGAGCAGCGGCGACGTCGTGAACACGCGGGTCGTGCAGCGCTCGGGAAATCCCTGGTACGACGAGAGCGTCGAGCGAGCCATCCAGAAGGCGGCGCCGCTCCCGGCCCCTCCCGAATCGGGTAGCTGGCAATTCCGCTTCAGCCCGACGGATCTCCGATGATGCGGGGGTTCGCGGCTGTGCTCCTGATCGCGTTTCTCACTTCCATTGGCGGCGCCTGGGCCCAGGGGCGCGCGCCGATCGAGATCGTCAATCCCCGCGACCGCACACTGAAGGTGGCGGTGCAGCGGTTCGCTCAGACCTCTCGCGGGGCTGAGCGTGTGAGCCAGGAGCTGGCGGCTGGCCTTCGTGCGGGGCTCGATTTTTCGGGGATGTTCACGGAGATTCGCGAACAGGCGTTTCTGGGGCCGGTGGCGAGCCCGCGCCTCGACGATCGCCGGCCTGTCTCCTGTGATCGCTGGCGGCAGATCGGCGCCGATGCCCTGGTGCAGGGGGAGGTGCAGGCCAGTGCGGACGCCGTGCGTGTGCGCTTTCGGGTGCTGGATGTGGCGCGCGGCTGCAAGAGCCTGAAACGCAATCAATTCGACGCCAAGCCGAACCAGGCAGGACGGATCGGCAAGGCCGTCGCGGACGATGTCGTGGCGGCGTTCACCGGGCGCCCGGGCGTTTCGGATACGGAGATCACGTTTGCGTCCAATCGCGGTGGCACCAAAGAGATCCACGTCATGGATGCCGACGGCCACAAGCTGCGGGCGGCCACCCGCAATCGCTCGATCAACTCCTTCCCGGATTGGTCCCCGGATGGTTCGTCGATCGCCTACACGAGCTACCGCCATCGCAATCGGCCCGCGCTGTTCCTGCTGACCCGCGGACGTCGCTCGCCGGGGCGGATCCTGCGCAACATGAAGGCCACGGGCCCGATCTACCGCGGCACGTTCAGTCCGGATGGCAATCGCCTGGCCCTGGTGATGAGCCACCGCGGGGCCACGGACATCTTCACGGTGGGCAAGGGTGGGGCGGGCTTGCGCAACCTCACCCGGCATCGGGCGATCGATATCTCGCCGGCCTGGGCACCGGATGGCCGCCGCATGGCCTTCGTTTCGGATCGCACAGGCTCGCCCCAGGTCTACGTGATGGGATCGGATGGGAGCGGGGCCCGGCGCATCACGTACAACGGCAGCTACAACACGGCGCCGGCCTGGTCGCCGGACGGCCAGTGGATCGCCTACGAGAGCCGGATCGGTGGGCAATTCGACATCTGGTTGATCGATCCTGAAGGCCAGTCGAACGTGCCTCTGATCAGCCACGGACGCAGTGATGAGCATCCGAGCTGGGCACCGGATGGTCGAAAGCTCGCTTTCTCCTCCACCCGGCGGGGCAGAGCGGATATCTACGTGGTCGATGTGAACGGAGACAACCTGCGACGCATCACCAACGGCGGCGAGAATACGAACCCGGACTGGGGGCCGTACCGCCGCTAGGTTCTCGTGTGGTGATGGGGGGATGCTGATGACATTCGTGATGGAACTGAGGACGTCGGCCCGGCGCTGGGCGAGTGCGGGGCTGTTGGCTCTGCTGCTCCCGGGCCTGGGCGGTTGTGTGACCGTGGCCGAGTTCCGCAAGCTCGAGTACGAGGTGAACCGGCTGAAGACCCAGGAGGGGCCGGTGGGAGATCGGGCCCGGGTGGCGGATCTGTCCGCCGAGATCGATACCTTGCGCAGCCAACTCTCTCAGCTCGAGGGTCGCGTCGAGGTGGGCGAGCATGATGCCAGGCGGGCGCTCGAGGAGGCTCAAGCCGCTCGCCGGGACGCCTCCGGGGTACAGCCCGCTGGCCCGGCCGCCTACGCGCCCGGGGGGGCCGCTCCGTACGCCCCGCCTGGGGACGCTGCGGTTCCGTCGGGAACGGCTCCGGCGGGTCCTGACGGTGCTGCCGCTGCACCGGGGACGGGCGCTCCGCCGCCGCAGGGAGGCGCTGCACCGGCCGTGGGCAAGGCGGCCCGGGAGGAACTCCAGGCCTACCGGAGTGGCTACGACGCCTGGCGAACGGACGATGCCACCGTCTGTGTTGACCGGTTCCGGGCTTTCCTGCAAACTTATCCGTCTTCTGCGTATTCCGACGACGCAGCCTATTGGATGGCCGATTGCTACTTCAAGCAAGGGGACTACCAGACTGCAATATTGCGCTTCGATGACGTGGCGAGTCGTTACCCGACCAGCGATAAGGCTGCGGAGGCGCTCTACCGACAAGGGGAGGCTCTTCTCCGACTCGGACCGCGTTATGGGCAAGCAGCGGAGAAGGCGTTCGAAAGGGTGATCAACGAGTACCCGGATTCGAAACTGGCGCAGGAGGCCGAGCGGCAGCTCCGCTCACTGAGCGCTAGCTAGGATCCGTCACGCCCGCCGGCAACACCGGCACAGCAGGCACGAGGGTGAGAGGTGAGGAAGAGGGATCTCGACAAGTTTCTAAAGCTCCTGACGGAGCAACGCCAGCAACTGGCTGGCAACGCGAAGCGTGCGGTCTCCGGAGACATCCACCTCGACCCGGATGACTTCCCGGACGAGATCGATACGGCTTCGTCCGAAATGAATCTGGCCTTCATGGGGCGCCTCCGGGAGCGGGAGCGTGGCTTGTTGAGCAAGATCGATCACGCCCTCGAGAAGATCCAGGACGGCGTCTTCGGCGAGTGCGAGAGCTGCGGTGAGGACGTCGGGCTCAAGCGCCTTCAGGCGCGGCCCGTGGCCGAGCTCTGCATCGACTGCAAGTCCGAGCAAGAGAAGCTCGAGCGCAACCTCGGCTGAGCTGGGCGGGGAACGCGCGGCAATCGCACGAGGCGGGGGGAATCCATGACCGGCGGTCTGGTTCTCGGCGTCGAGAGTTCTTGCGATGAGATGGCCGCCGCGGTGGTGCGGGCTTCCGCTGGCAAGACCGAAGTGCTGGCCAGTGTCGTCGAGGGCCAGGCCCAGGTTCATCGGCCCTACGGCGGGGTCGTTCCCGAGCTGGCCAGTCGCGATCACTTGCGCAGCGTTTCCTCCGTGGCGGACGCGGCGCTTCGCAATGCAGGCATCCAGGTGGCGGATCTCGACGGGGTGGCGGTGACCGCGGGGCCCGGCCTGCTCGGCTCGCTGCTGGTCGGGCTCTCCTTTGGCAAGGCGTTGGCCTATCGCCATGACCTGCCTTGTGTGGGCGTACACCATCTCGCCGGGCACCTGGCCGCCGCGGAATTGTGCGAGCCAGACCTTCGGTCTCCCTACGTGGGCCTGGTGGTTTCCGGTGGGCATACGGCGCTCTACCGGGTCGTGGCCGAGGGAGCTCCCGGGATTCTGGGCGAGACGCGGGATGACGCCGTGGGCGAAGCCTTCGACAAGGTCGCCAAGCTGCTGGGCCTCGAGTACCCCGGCGGCCCGGCGGTCGCCCAGGCCGCCGAGACGGGAAATGCGGCGGCCATCCCGCTACCGCGCCCGATGCAACACGATTCCAATCTCGACTTCTCGTACAGTGGGCTCAAGACGGCGGTCTCTCTTGCCGTGCAGGAACGCGAGCCGCTCAGTGACGCAGACCGATCGGATCTGGCCGCGTCGTTCGAGGCGGCTGCGACCGATGTGCTGGTGACCAAGGCGCGTCGCGCCGTGGCCGAGCAGGGTGTTTCGCATCTTGCCGTGGTCGGCGGCGTGGCAGCCAACCGTCGCTTGCGATGGGTGATGAACCAGGCAGGGGAGGAGGACGGCTTCCACGCTGTCTTTCCGTCGCCGGAGCTTTGCACGGACAACGCCGCGATGATTGCCGCGGCCGGCGCCAGGCTCCTGGCCCAGGGCGAACGCCACGGTCTCGAGCTCAGTGCCTTCAGTCGGGTCCCACTCTCTCAGCGCCCCTGGTCCTAGAGGCGGAGGTGAGTCCCGCCGAGATCCGGGAGTTTCTCGAGCGACACGGGCTGGCGGCCCATCGCGGGCGTGGGCAGAACTTCCTGCACGACGACGAGTTGGCCGACAAGCTTGCGCGCCTGGCTGGGGTGGGGCCCGAGGACGCGGTTCTCGAAATCGGAACCGGGTTGGGGATCCTCACCCGGGCACTGGCCAGGCATGCCCGAAGGGTCGTGACGATCGAGATCGACAGCGGCTTGATTCGCGGGCTCGAAGCCGATGCGTTGCTGCCGGAGGGTGTGGAACTCGTCCATGCGGACGCGGTCGGCCTCGACTGGGAACCCTGGCTTGGCGGGAGCCCGGGGCCATGGCGGGTGGTCGCGAACCTGCCGTATTCCGCGGCCACACCGATCCTGCGGCGCCTGCTCGATGAAGGCAGCCGGCTCGCTGGCTGGGGAGTGATGGTGCAGCGCGAGCTCGCGGCTCGCGTCAGTGCCGATGTGGGGGAGCGTGACTACGGCTCCTTTTCGGTGCTTCACCAACTATGCGCGCGTCAGACGGGCGCACTCGATCTCCATGGACGATGCTTCTACCCTGTGCCCCGCGTGGTCTCGAGATTCGTCTGCATGGCGCCGCGGTTCGACCGCCCTTCGGCGGCCGAGTTGGACGCGGTCGAGGGTGTGGTGAGGGCCGGCTTCGGCCATCGCCGCAAGACCCTCGCGAATTCCCTGCGCCGCTCCGGCAGCGTGGACGTCAGCCGTATCGAGGCGGCATGTGCCGAAGCGGGCATCGATCCCAGGGCCCGGGCGCAAACGGTGCGGCCGCCGAGTTGGCTGGCCCTGGCGCGTGCGTTCCATGGCGGGGCGATCGAATGACCTCTGTCGAGCCGCGACGCGATTTCTCGGTGCCGATCCGGGTCGATGTGCGCCGCGCGAACGGAACCGATTCCCGCGAGTTCGCGACCAATCTTTCGCCGCGTGGCCTGTGTATCCACACCCGGGAAGTCCTGGCGATCGGGGAGAATGTCCGCCTGCGTTTCGAGCTTCCGCCGTCCGGCCCGCTGATCGAGACGCGCGGGAGTGTGATCTGGACCGACCGTCGCGATGATGGTGAAGACCGTTTCTGGGAGACCGGGTTGCGCCTGGATGTGGACGATTCGACCTGGGCCATTCTTCAGGAATGGGCAAGTCAGCCAACCGACCGGCGCCGGTGACGAGCCCGGCGGAGACGGCTTTGGCAGCGCGGCTCTCCTGATGGAGCCGGACGAAATCCTCGACGCCCTGGTCGAGATCGCCCAGGAGGCCGGTGTGACCGTACGCGTCCTTCCCCGTGGCGCTGCCAGAGAAGGCGAGGCCCAGCCGGAGAGCAATGTGTGCCGGATTCGCGGGGAGCCCTGGCTGATCCTGGCCCCTGGAGAGTCGTTCGAGGATCGGATCAGCGCGGCAGCACGGGCCGTTCGATCCTTCGCCGCCGAAGAGGCCGAGCGCCGGTTCCTACCTCCCGCCGTCCGTGAGAGGCTGGATCGCATCTGATGCGCAGGCCCCGCGGGGTCATCTGGAGCCACGCTCGGCGGTGTTTCTCGTTGACAGCCCTCTCAGGTGCATATTACGTTTCCTGTCGAGCCGAGAGGAATCGCAAGTCGCGATCCTCATCGAAAACTCAGACATAGCCCCGAGCCTCCAAGCTCGGAAAGCAAGGACGACGCCAGACTCTGCCCAAGCATTCGCTCGTATCCGCCATTGGTGGAGCGAGACGGGGGCGGCACAAGGCCACGTCAATCTCGACGTAAGTCTCGGGAAACGGGAACTCAGAACGAATGGAAGGGCGTATCGCTCCTCCAGGGATCTGTCCCCATCTCGAGATGGCCGCGCCTCCGGAGATTTCCGTCTCTGGCAGGCGCGTTTTGTTTTTCGGCGAGGAGATCACCCGGGGCGGGGGATCGCCGATGTCGACCGTGACCGCAGCGAGCCAACGCGAACACCGCGTGACGACCCGCTCTCTCCAGCGCCGCAAGCGCAGGGGCGAGCCGTTCTCGATGTTGACCGCCTACGACGTGACCTTTGCCCGCATCTTCGACCAGGCGGGCATCGATGTCCTGCTGGTCGGAGATTCCGTCGGCAACACGACCCAGGGCCACGAGAACACCTTGCCCGTGACCCTCGACGAGATGATCTACCACACGCGGATGGTCGTCCGCGGCGTTTCCCGGGCGCTGGTGGTGGGTGACATGCCCTTCGGCTCCTACCAGGTTTCGGCCGAGGACGGCGTGCGCAGTGCGATCCGTCTCATGAAGGAAGGCGGTGCCCACGCCGTGAAGCTCGAAGGTGGGCGTCGAGTCAAGGATACGTTGGCTCGCATCGTCGATGCCGACATTCCGGTGATGGGCCATGTCGGTCTCACGCCCCAATCCGTGCACGCCATGGGCGGCTACCGGGTGCAGGGCAGGGGAGAGTGCGGTCGCGATCGTGTGATCCAGGACGCCCTGGCCGTCGAGGCCGCCGGCGCCTTCGCACTCGTGCTGGAAGGTGTGCCCGCCGATCTGGCCCAGGAGATCACCGGGACGATCGGCATCCCCACGATCGGAATCGGCGCCGGGGTGCATTGTGATGCCCAGGTGCTGGTGCTGCACGATCTGCTCGGCCTTTCGGACTGGACGCCTAGCTTCGCCAAGCAATTCGCGAACCTGGGGGCCGCGGCCTCCCAGGCTGCTCGTCAATTTGCCGACGAAGTGGCGCATCACAAGTTCCCGGCCGACGAGCACTCGTACCGTTAGGTCATTGGTGGAGATCGTTCACGAAACCGAGGCGCTCCAGGCGCGAGCCGACAAGGCTCGCGCCGTGGGTGAGCGCATTGCCCTCGTGCCGACGATGGGGGCACTCCATGCCGGCCACCTGGCGCTGGCGTCCGCTGGGCGCGCCCTGGCCGAACGCGTCTGTGTCTCGATCTTCGTGAACCCGAGCCAGTTCAATGCGGCGGCCGATCTCGCGGCCTATCCGCGCACCTGGGAGGCCGACCTTTCGGCTTGCCGCGAGGCTGGTGTCGATTGGGTCTTCGCCCCGGAACCCGACGCGTTCTATCCCGAGGGCTACCAGACCTGGGTCGACGTCTCGGAGCTTTCGGAACCGCTCTGCGGGGCGGCGCGTCCAGGACATTTTCGCGGCGTGGCCACCGTGGTCAGCAAACTCCTGCTCGCGGCCAAACCCCATCTCGCACTCTTCGGTGAGAAGGACTACCAGCAGCTCGCCGTGATCCGTCGCATGACGCGGGATCTGGGCTTCGGGGTCGAGATCGTCGGCGTTCCGACGGTGCGAGAGGCCGACGGGCTGGCGCTTTCGAGCCGCAACGTGCACCTGGCGGGCGAGGCGCGCAGCCAGGCCACGGCCCTGGTGCGGGCCCTCGACGCTGCTGAGGCCGCCGTTCTGGCCGGTGAGGCCCGGCCCGAGGCCCTCGAGGAGATTGCCCGCGACGAGATCGGCAAGGCGCCGCTCGCGGAGATCGACTACGCGGAGCTTCGCGATCCCGGGAATCTCCGCAGGCTTCGCGGGACGTTGGGCGGCCATTCCCTGCTCGCCCTCGCTGTCTTCTTTCCCCGTGCATCCGGTGCGGGCGAGACTGTACGACTGATCGACAATCGCGTGCTGCCCAAGCCGCTACCCCAGGAGGAACGGACATGATCCGCACCATGCTCAAGTCGAAAATCCACCGCGCCACGGTGACCGAGGCCAACATCGAGTACGAAGGCAGCATCACTATCGACACCGATTTGATGGCAGCGGCCGACCTCTTCCCCTACGAGCGCGTGGACATCTGGGATTGCACGAATGGCAGCCGGATCTCCACCTACGTGATTCCCGGGGAGGCCGGCTCCGGCGAGATCTGCATCAACGGTGCGGCGGCCCACCTGGTGAAGCCCATGGACAAGGTGATCATCGCCAGCTTCGTGCAGGTGGACGATCGCGAGTGCGGGCCGGACTGGGATGCGAGGCGCGTGTTCGTGGATGAACGGAACCGCATCGTCGTCTGAGGGTGTCTCCCCGGCCGGGAGAGAGAGGCTCACGGGTCGTGTTGCTACGCTCGGTGTGTGGCAAAGAAGAATGACAGCGCCGGGGAAGGGCGCATCGCGACCAATCGGCGAGCGCGCTTCGACTACGAGATCCTCGACACCGTGGAGGCCGGGATCGCGCTGCTCGGGCCCGAGGTGAAGAGCCTGCGTGCGGGCAACGCGAGCCTGGCAGAGGCCTACGCCATGTTGCGGCGAGGTGAGGCTTGGCTGCGCGGCATGCATATCGCTCCCTACGAGCAGGCCGGGCCCGAGAACGCGGACCCGCTCCGCGAACGCAAACTGCTCCTTCACCGCCATGAGCTGCGGCGGCTCGCTACGAAGGTGACCGAGCGGGGGCATACCCTCGTGCCTCTCTCCCTGTATTGGAAGGACGGCCGCGCAAAGGTCGAGCTCGCCCTGGTTCGGGGTAAGCGACAGACGGACAAGCGGCAGACGATCCGCCGCCGTGAGGAAGATCGGGAGATGCGCCGCGCCGTACGAGGACGCGGAAGGCGTTGAGAACGGCGGCCCTGTTTCTCGGGCTCTTGCACGGGCTCTGCGGTTGCACCACCGGCCCCCTCCCGCCCGAGAGCGAGGCGCATCCGGGGGTTTCGTATGAGCACAACCTGCCGGACTACGCGGTCTTCCGGGCCTCTCACGCAAGTGTGCGGGATCCGAATTTCGTGCCCTTCATGGCCCATCGGATTCGCGTCGGCGACGGGCGAGAGCGCCTGGTGTTATGCCACTGGGATCCGGACGAGTTTCCGCTGGCCGTGTACATCGAGGAGCCGCGGATCGATCCATCGCTGGGTGACGAGTTCCGGCCCCGAGAGCCGATCGAATACGTAGAAGCCGTACGCCGGGCCATGGCTCTCTGGCAAGCGGACCTTGGTGACCAGATCTCCTTTCGGGAAGTGGGGGAGCCCGGGGATGCGCGCCTGACGATCCGCTTGGTCGGAGAGGAGGCCCCGGCTCCCGAGGAGGATGTTCAGGTGCTCGGCCTGGCCCGCAGCCCGGGCGGTGCCTGCCATTTCGAGGGCGGTGATCCGGCGACGGGCCGGGTCGATGTGCGTTTCTCGATCCCCGAGCTACGGCTCTACGTTGCAGACCGGCATGGCCTCCTGCTCCCGAGTCAGGTGGAGAAGGTTGCGCTGCACGAGCTGGGCCATGCCCTGGGGATGCGGGGCCATAGCCCGATTCCGTCCGACCTGATGTACGAGGTTGCCCGGGACCGCATCGCCCGGGACGGGCTCGGCCTTGCCGACCTGAATTCGTTCCAGGCCCTCTACACCATGCCGAGCGGAACGGTCTACGCCGATCTCGAATCCGGAAAGCGCGCCAGCCAGCTCGGCCCGCCGCGCGGTGAGCCCCAGTTGGGTCTGGCGCCTCACGTCGATTCGCGCCTCGGCTTCGAACTCCAGACACCCGACGGTTGGATGAGCATGCCGACGCGCTACGGCCTGGTGGCGGTCGACGGAGTGGCCTGGGACTACCGGGCCTCGTTTCAGTTGAACGTGGTTCGCTTCGACACGGTCGATGCCTATCTGGCGCGCTTCGGCCGGGCCCACCTGGGCCAGTCGGCGCTGGTGGAGGAGAGTGAGCTGATCGTGGCGGGCCGCAAGGCGCTCCGGTACGTGCTGCACACTCCCCGCGGAAGTCGCGAAGAGTTCACGTTCCTGGAAACCGGAGACGGCCGGGTCCTGGTGGCCATCGGCGAAGCCCCCGCCGCCGAGTTCGACACCTACCATGCCTGGTTCGACAAGGCGCTCCTCAGTCTGGAGCTTCGCGAGGAGGGGCGATCGGCTCCGTCTCGGAGTTACGCCCCGGAGTAGGCCGGGCGCTGCTGCTCAGGCGGGCCTGAGCTTGTAGCGGATCGGTAGATGCTTCACGCCGCCGACGAGCTGGCTTCGCAAGCGCGCGGGAGGGCCCGTCAGCTCGATCTCCTCGATGCGGGGCAGCAGGTACTTGTACGCCATTTCCAGCTCGAGCCGCGCCACGTGAGAACCCACGCAGACATGCTCGCCAATCCCGAAGCCGAGGTGGCGGTTCGGGCGTCGATCGACCCTGAACGAGAAGGGGTCGTCGAAGACATCCTCGTCGCGGTTCGCGGAAGGGTAGAAGAGGGCGAGGCGATCGCCTTTCTTGATCTGCTGCCCGCGGATCTCGCAATCCTCGGCGGCGGTGCGGGCGAAGTGGATGATCGGGCTCGTCCAGCGCACGATCTCCTCGATTCCGGGTTTCAGCAGCGACATGTCCGCCTGGATCTTGCGCATTTGATCCTGATGCTCGATCAGCGCGAGCATCCCGCCGCTGGTGCCATTGCGGGTCGTCTCGTTCCCGGCGATCACAACGATGAAGCACCAGGTCAACACATCCATCAGCTCGAGCTTCTTGCCATCGATTTCCGAGTTCAGGAAGTGCGTCACCAGATCGTCCGCCGGATGCTTCTTCTTCTCTTCGACGAGCTCCGTGAAGTATTGGAAGAGAGAGACCATGGCGGCCTGGGCCGTGGCTTGGGCGTCCATGCCCTCTTGCTGATACTCCGGGTCGCCGGCTCCGATCGTCTGGTTGGTCCAATCGAAGAGCAGCCGCCAGTCCGAGCGAGGCACGCCGAGCAGCCAGGCGATCACGGCGATCGGGAGCGGCGCGGCCACTTTCTCGACGAAATCACATTCGCCCTCATCGCCTTCGTCGAGCAGGCTGTCGATGATCTCCTTGGCGATGTTCTCGATGTCACCGTGGATCTTCTTCAGTGCTCCCGGCGCGAAGCGCCCGCTGATCAGCTTCCGGTTCTTGCGATGGAGTGGGTTGTCCATGCTGATCAGCGTGTCCGGCGGTCGAAAGGCGGGCTCCCCTTCCGGTGGCGCTTCGAAAGGGATGACCAGCTGGGGGTTGTTGAGGAACTGGTCGGGCCGCTTGCCGATGAAGACGATGTCCTCATGCTTCGTGATGGCCCAGAAGGGCTCACCCTCGGTTCGATCGAACCAGTAGACCGGAGCCTCGCGCCGCAACAGCGACCACTCGGCATGGGGGTAGCCATGCTTCACGTAGTGGTCGGGGTGGATGATCTCGATCTCGTCCAGACGCAGCGGCGAATCCATGCAGCCCTCCAGCTGGGCTGGAAGATACCTCGCTGTCGGGTTTCAAGCGCCCCGCAGGTGGCCCGTTTCGTTGAGCGAGCGGATGCTGCGTTCGCCGGTTGACGCCGCGATGAACCGGCTGACACTGGTGTACGCGGGTTCGAAGAAGAGCGGCTCTTCCAGTTGGAGGAGGTGGGAAGCCCAGGCGTTGACCACGCCCCCGTGGCAGGCGACGGCCACCCGGCCGCCGGGATGCCGATCGATCATGGTTTCGAGCGCGGCAACGACCCGCACACGGAACGCCGGCAAGTCGACACCGCCGTATCCCTCCGCGGTCAGCATGGCCTTCCAGGCTTCCGGATCTTCCGCTTTCAGCTCTTCCAGCGGCACGTAGCGTTCCGATTCATGGTCGAGCTCGATCACGCCGGGTTCGATCTCGATCGCGAGGCCCTGCAGGCGCGCCAGCGGCGCGGCGGTCTCTCGCGCCCGAAGCAGCGGGCTCGCGTACAGGGCGTCGAAACGCTCGAGTGCCAGCCACTGGGCCGCAGCCTCCGCCTGGGCCTTCCCTTCCTCAGAGAGAGGCGGGTCGGCCGGCGCACCCTCCGGGTTTTCCTGCCGGATCGGTAGGCCGTGTCGAATCAAGACGAGCTCCATCGCGACGCGAGCGTAACGCGTCGCCGATGGAGCGTCGCCTGCATCCCTCAGTTTGCGGCGCCAAAGGCTGCGGGCGTGGGCAGGTCGCCCGGATCGGCGCAGCGCCTCTTCCAACGCCGCAGGAGGCGGCGCATCTTGCGCATGCCAATTCCGCGGCCGCGGCGGAGCCTGACGTCGTCCGTCGCGGATGTGGCGGCCTGACCGACCACTCGAACCTGACAGGCGGACGCGTTCTTCATCCGCCACTCGAAGCGGCCGCGGCCGTCCGCGAGGGCCGTGCCCAGGATGGTGTCCGTCACCGCGTTGCGAATCTCGAGCGTCTCGCCGACGGCTGCATTCTGCCCGCTGACCGATAGGATTCGGCGAAGACGCCTTCCCTTTCGGATGACGTGCAATGAACCATTCGCCGTCAGCAGCGTCGGGCTGGCCGGTCCGCACTGGGCGGGAGGATTCATCACCGGTGTCCGCACACTCAGCATGGCGCCGCTGCGTACCTGGACGCTGCACGGGGCCTGAGCCGGAGTGAGACAGGCGAGAACCGTCTTCTTGCGGCCGCGTCGCCGGCGATCGCGGACCCGTTTGCACTCGCCTGTTCGGAAGGCTCCGCCCTGGTTCGCGGTGAGGGCGGTCAGCACGTTTCCGCTATCCGCATCCAATACCTCCACGTCCCCGCCGGCCGGGGCGCCGACACCGTGGACGACGACATGGCCGCCCCAGGTATCCCACCAAGCTGCTTCCGTAATGGCGAACGCACCGCCCATGCCCTGGATCGCCAGGTTCACGACCTCCTGATCGGACATCGGAGGCACGCCGTCATCCGTAACGCTGAAGGTGGCGTTGGTGGCTCCGGTCTGGTTGGCGGCCGGTGTCCAGCTGAAGCTGGCGGTTCCGTCTCCGTTGTCCGTGAGCGTCGCACCGTTCGGCAGGCCGGTCGCCGCGAGTGCGAGCGTATTCCCGTCCGGGTCGGCCGCCATCACCGTGAAGGCGAGGGTCTGGCCAGGCATCACCGTGCGGTCGCCAATCGGCGTGAGGGTCGGCGGGTTGTTCACCAGCCCGATCGCGATCGTGATCACCTCGCTGGTACTGAGCGCGGCGTCCGAAGCGGTGCAGGTCGCCTGGTAGCTGCCCGCGTCGCCTGCGGCCGGGGTCCAGTCGAAGCTGGCCGTTCCGTCGCCGTTGTCCGTGAAGGTGGCACCGTTCGGTACGCCCACGGCGGAGAGGGTGAGGGCGTCACCATCCGGATCGCTGGCCGTGACCGTGAAGCTCAACTGCTGGTTGGTGCTTCCGGCCTTGTTCCCGACCGGGGCGACCACCGGCGGCCGGTTCACATCGCCCACCGTGATCATCACCGCTTCCTGGTCCATGGCGACGGGTGTGCCGTCGTCCGTCACCGACACGGTGACCGTGTGGTTCCCCGCATCGCCGAAGCCCGGTGTCCAGGCCAGCGTGCCCGTGCCATCGCCGTTGTCTTGCAACGCCATGCCTTGGGGAGCGCCGGCCAGCGCGAGCGTCAGCCCGTTGGCATCCGGGTCGGTGGCCTGAAGTGCGAGCTGCAGGAGCACGCCCTCGTCCGCCGTCTGGTTGCCGATCGGTGTCAGCACAGGCGGTCGGTTCACGTCGCCCACGGTGATCGTCAGGTTCTCGGTCGTGGCCTGGACCGGGTTGCCGTTGTCCGTGGCCGTGAAGCTCAGCGCGTGGTTGCCAGCCTGGTCGAAGGCCGGGGTCCAGGCGAAGGCACCCGTGCCGTCGCCGTTGTCCGTCCAGGTGGCGCCCGTCGGCAGGCCCGCCAGGGAGAGCGCGATGGCGTCGCCATCCGGATCCGTGGCGGTGACGTTGAAGGCTAGCTGGACGTTCTCGTCGACCGTGCGGTTGCCGATCGGCGTCAGCACCGGGGCACGATCAACATCGCCGACGGCGATGTTGATCGATTCGCTGTCGTTGGCAGGCGGAGAGCCATTGTCCACGACACTGAAGGAGACCGCGTAGTTTCCAGTCGAGCCGAAGGCGGGCGTCCAACTGAAGCTGGCCGTGCCATCGCCGTTGTCCTGGAATGTCGAGCTCGCAGGCGCACTGGAGGCGGAGATCGTGAGACCGTCGCCGTCCGGGTCGCTGGCGGAGAGCATGAGGTCGAGGGTCTCTCCCTCGTTCACGACCTGATCACCGATCGCTCCGAGGACCGGCGGCCGGTTCACGTCGCCGACCGTGATCATGAAGGTCTCGGAATCCGAGAGCATCGGGCTACCGTTGTCCGTGGCCGTCACCGAGACCGAGAAGTTCCCGGCCTGGGCGAAGCCCGGGGTCCAGTTGAGGCTTCCGGTGCCGTTTCCGGCATCGTTGAAGGTGGCACCGGTGGGGAGATTCGAGGCGCCGAGGGCCAGGGCATCTGCGTCCGCATCCGTAGCGCTCACATTCACCGTGAGGGCCGCGCCTTCGTTGACCGTCTGGTTGCCGATGGCAGCGAGAACCGGTGATTGATTCGCATTGAAGACGGTGATCGCCACCGTCTCCATGGCCGTGCCAGGCGTGGCGGCATTGTCGGCCACGGTAAAGGTGACGTTGTAGACGTTGGCCTGCCCGGCCTGGGGCGTCCAATCGAACGTCCCTGTTCCGTCTCCGTTGTCGTTGAACGTGGCTCCGTTGGGAAGGGGCGCTGCACTGAGCGTCAGCGTGTCTCCCGCGTCCGGATCCGTCGCCGTAACGTTGAAGGTGAGCCGCTGGCCCTCGGTCGTCATCTTTGCGCCGATCGCGGCAAGCGTCGGTGCGGTGTTGGCGGCTGCGCCGCAGAAGAAGGCGAGGTTGCCGTTGTCCCACTCGTTCCCGGCCGTCGAATCGACGTTTCCGCCGTCGGGAAGGTTGGTGGGAAAGGTGCTGTTATGGCACATCGTGCACTCACCCAACATGCCGTCGTTCAAGTCCGCATAAGGAGTGGCAGGTGCGCAGAAGGCATCCACCGCAACACCGAAAGAATTCTTCGCCGATGCCGAGCCCGGCGCCAGGAGCGGCAGAAGGGCGAAGAATGCCGACAGCAGCAGGTGACGGGGAGAGAAGAAACGGAAACGCATGGGTTCGGGCCTCGTGCGAAAAGATCGTGATGCGATGGGTCGATCGACCCAATCGCTGAGGCCATGCTTTCGGAGTTGGAGACCCCCGCCTGCGTGAGCGCTCTCACGGAAGACGACCGGCAACAAACGCTTTGCGCAAGAAATGCGAGTGAAGCTCCGCCGAGCTGCGTGTGACATACGAGAATTCCAAGCTCGACGGAGCATTGGTGATCGCGGACACGCCTTTCCGGGGCTCATCAGGCGGATTTGCCAACCCTTGGCGCCGTTCCTAGGCTTTGGGGACTCCGGATGTGCCTTCTTCGGAAGGGGCTCCGGCGTGGGGGCGATCGGCTTCGACGGGTGGTTGAAGGCGTTCGCTGCGTGCCGAGGAGGCTACGATCCTCGTTAATCCCGTGGCACTGTTGGTAGCTTTATATCTGCCGACGATAACTACGCTCTCGCTGCCTAGTTGACACTGGCGTAGCGACGTCCGTCCTCGACGCCTTCTAGGGGATCGCGGGCGTCATCAGAAGGCTGGCCGTCGGCCGCTGGCAAGCCGCTACCGAACGGCGAGATTGATGTCTGCCAAGGGAAGCCCTTCTCTCGTCCTCGCGACTGGGCTCCCCGAGATCGAGCGAGGACTACGCACGTAGACGCGGCCGCTGGACATTACGCGGACGCGGGTTCGATTCCCGCCGCCTCCACCAAATCACCTAGCAAGATCAACTACTTGCGAGCGCGTTGGCCTCCAGGAGGAACACTGGAGGCAATCGGGGCTCTAGGTGTCTTGTCGGTTCGATCGGCGCGCTGAGCCAATCCTCGGGAGGCTGATGGCCTCGACCAGCGCCTCCTCGCCCAGCTTTGCATAGACCTCGGTGCTTCTCTGGTCTCTGTGCCCGCAAAGCTGCTGAATCACATCGAGCGCGATGCCTCGGCGACGAAGTTCCGTGGCCGTGGAGTGCTTCGTGCCCTGGTAGAGGCTGATTTTCACGCCGACCTCGTCACAGGCTCGATACCACTGGCGACGAAGGGCCGCCTCGCTCCAGGGTCCGCCCGTTCTCGGGTTGTTGAACAGAACCTTGCGGCGAAGACGGTCTTCCGCGGGCACCCATCGATTGATCCACTCAGCGAGGTCATCGGGTAGCGGCAGCCTCTTCGCCTCATCGTTCTTGATGGACTTCTCCCCGGAGCCGATTGTGCGATCAGCACGGCTCACATCCACATTGACCCAGCCGTCGGCACAGAGCTGGCGTGCGTTCATCACCACGGCCTCGCTCGGCCGAACACAAAGGCGAGCCATAGCCAAGTAGACCCCACGTGCGTCTTCAGGAATCGCATCGAGAATGGCCTGCTGCGTCTCGATACCGATCACTGATGTCTTGGGACTGTGCTTCTTGGGCCACATGAGCTTGGGGACGCGTTCGAGTTCCTCGATTTCGACGAGCCACGCCAAAAACGCATGAAAGCCAGCAACGACGTTCCATGCGGTCTTGCCCTGCACTCCACGCAGGCGGAGCCAGCGCAGAAACTCCTTTGACGCCATTGGCCCGATGAGCAGGATCGAGCGGTTCCGCCAGAAGTCGAAGTGACCGCCCGGCTTCGCCCAGCGGCTGTATTCTCGTAGCGTCCGAGGCGCTCGGTCGCCCGATTTGACCATTTCCTCGAAGTCCAAGAGCCAAGACTTCAGCCAGACGCCCACTCGCCGCTTGGGCGACGCCACCGGCGCAAATCGGTCGATGGCCCCGTTCTTGCCCACCTCTTGTGCGAGAATCCTCACGGTTCTGAGCAACGCCTCTGCCTGCTCACGACCCTCGAACGGCACCCCCTTGTGGGAGTAGAGCTTTCCGTGCCGTCCGAAGTCGAGCCAATGGCGACGCGTTCCCCCCTTGCCTGGTCGCTCGAATACCTTGCCCCAATTCTTCACCGCGACCCAAGACGTACCACGTCTTATGCCCGGATGGGAAGGCCAAGTTGCCGGGGGCGATACAGCCATCTCTCAGTTGCTTGCCCTGTCGGGGTGCTGCGGCTTTGTTTGGGTCCCGAGTCTGGTTCCGTCGGCAGGGTGCAACGTGCAAAGGATCGCGAGCTGTTGAGCGCGCCGGTGCTGGCCCGTCGCATCCGCAATGCACCGCAGTGCCTGGTTGATTCGCCGTTCTTGTTGCGGCTGCACGCGCACCCAATAGAGGATTCTGCGTTGCCCCTGAGCGGGACCGCCGACGGGGCGCACAACGGAAGGTTCAGTCGCCGCCAGGAGCCGACGGGCCAAGATGTCAAAGAAGAGACCTCGGGGCAGCTTTCTGGATCTGCTCGCTTCTTCTGCGCGGTGCGCCCGCTCGATGAGATCGAATTCCGCCTCGGCAAGTTCGAAGTCCAGCCGCTTCATGACGCATCACTTGAGTCCAGAGCGCGGTCGAGCCGATCTTTGAAGCGAAGATATCTGGGGTCGGTCTTTCCTACTACGTGCCCGAAATGTGCGAGTCGGCCCTTGACGACGTTCTCAATGCTCTTCTTGGGGCTGATTCGAAGCCGTTGATGCGCGACGCACGGACCGAATCTTTCGATGGTGAAGATGGCCCTGCCAAGGGAGTTCGTGTAGGTCCTTGGCAGATTGAGGCGCGTGTTCACTACCATGCCCAGCAGCCGCATCTGCTGGTGTTGTCCGAGCAATCTGGTTTTTCTGCCATTGACAGCGAAGTCGGAAGCTCGAATGGCCTCGGTTACTGCCGTTCCCAACGCGCAGGTTCCGGAGGGGAGTAGGTGTACGATTTCGGCAGGGAATCGCGGCCTTGTGGTGGAGAAGAAATGATCGTCTCCATAGCGCGTGAACTCGCATTCGTACTCGATCGCGAGATGTGCGAGCCGCTTGTCGACCCGGATGCAAGCGAGGTTCGAGAGGATCCCCGAGCAAGGTGACCCCTGCGGAAGTCGGTCTTCAAAAAAGCAGAGCCGAATGAGAGCGAGCTTCGCGTTCAGAGTGTGAGAAGGCAGGTACCGACCCAAGGCACCAGCGACATTGTCGGGCCGGATCGACTCGAAGAAGTCGTCGTAGTCGAAACCAAGGAGCAAGCGAGCGCCTACATGCGGACGGGCGGCATGGATGATGCCCCGACCGCGAGCGTATCCGCATACGGCGGGGCCGGGAATGAAGCTCTCCGAGAGCAGATCGCAGATTGCACTCTGGATCTTCATGAGTTCACGCGCAGGTTCCCGGATCGGCCTTCGCCCACCGCCCCGTTTTCGGGCGAACCAGGGCGTGTAGAGATCATCCGCGGAGTGCTGGAATACACAGCGAAGATCGGGCTCCCGAACACCAAGCATGCTCGCGACTTCCTCGACAGTCTGAGGGGAAAGACCGAATCCAAGAGCGTCCGGAACCCCATCACCGTTCTTACGATAAACAGTTGTGTTTACCGGGCGTGAAGGCGGTTCAGTAGTTACTGAATCGTCAGTCCGTCGCGGTGTCGCGACAGTGGATTCAACGGCGCGGGGCTCCGGAGCTTCAGTGGCGTGTCGGTTGGCTTTCGTCATCGTGAGATGACTCTGCGGGACTCGGCTCCGGATCGCCTATCACAAACTGGGTCCCGAAATGTGACGCCGAACTACGGTTTCTTGAAGGTCTCGTACCGGTGGGGCAGCGAGCTTAGGTCCGGGCCGAACTCGGCCCATTCCGATCCCTTCCAGAATTCCCTTCTGCGGTGGAGTTCAGCCCGACAAGCGTCGGGCGATTTCGCACCGAAGATGAGTGCCAGCGCCTCGATTGCATTCTCGGGACTCATCGGAGTATCGAAAAGGTGATGGCCTTCGTCGTCCTGGCCAAGCGCGAATCGGTCCCCGATGTCAACAGTTCCGTTGGGCCCGACCAGGACCGAGTACATGAATTCAAGCTCCTCCGGATAGACTGATGAGGTTTGCTCACCTTTGGGCGCTACCCAGCCCTTGATCCTCGCGGCCTCGTAGAACTTCTTTTTTGGTTTGCCAGTGCCCTTCCGGAACGCCTTGTGAGCCCTTCGATCTTCATCGCGAAGATCGTCGAGAGCATTCTCCATCGCCGGAACCCGTGCCGCGTCGAGTATTGCCCAAGCAATGATCTCGAACTCCTCGACGGTCAGATCGCGTTGGTCGGCGTCGCCTTCGTCGAGGTTCGCTCGAATCTTCGCGGCGAGGTCACGGAGTCGAGCGGAGTGGGAGTCTGGTTCGGCGAGGAGTGCCGCCCAGGCCGCCGCCCCTCTCGTCCGTCTGTCTCTATTCTGAGCCAGTTCGTCCGCCTCCTCCAATCGGTGGGGACAGCAACCGATAGTTCAGGGTGGGGGACACTATGGCACGGAATGAGACGAGAAAAAGCCCGGCGAGAGCGAGGGTAGTCAGGGCGCTGGTCCAACACGGGACGGTGACGGGAGCTGCGAGGGCGGTGGGATGCTCGCGGTCAACGATCTACAGGTGGCTGAAGGACGAGGAGTTCTGCGACCAGCTAGAGGAGTCGCGGGAGCGGGCCGCGGACGCAGAGATCGACGGACTGATTGATCTTCGCCGTAGGCAGGTCCAGGCGGCGCGGCTTGGGCTGGAAGTATTGGAGGCAGCTCTTGAGAGCGACGATACGCCGCTTCCCGTAAGGGTTCGGGTCGCATCGTACTTCTTGGACGCCGCGGGGTCGGCCGCGGAGCGGCTAGAAGCATGGTCCGCAGGCCGGAGGGACAGTCTCCCCGCCTTCTCGAAGGTTTCGACGCGCCCGCCCGCTAGTCGTGCGGAATGCCAGGCAAATCGTCTCGTCGAATAGGCCCCGGGGCAGGTGGCCTGCAATTGATTGCACTAGAGGCAGCGTGCAAACGTTTGCACGGCGAGAGGTATGGAAGCAACTGAAGGGCCACCCCTCAGGATTTCAGCCTGACTCCATCTCGCCGATCAGGCGGCTCAGCCGCACGTTGACCGCGCTCGCCAGCGCCGCCATGACGGTCAGAGTGGGGTTCGCGTCACCGCGCTCGATCTGGCTCACATAGGTGCGGTGAATGCCCGCTTCTTCGGCGAGTCGCTCCTGCGACAGTCCGAGTGCTTCCCGCCTCGCCGGGACAGCAAGGCCAAAGCTGCGTTCAAGGAATTCGGATTCTCGCGCCACGCACCCGTGACGCTAGGAAGGCGACACTGACGGTCTACGGAGTATGGTCTCTATGTTGGCAGTTCATTGCTGATGGAGAGGCAAAGCCGTGAAGGGTGCAATCCTCAGTCTCCGGGACGAATCGGCCGCTTTCTTCAGCTCGTTTCTTCATTCCAACGTAGCCACCCTCTCCGGAGCACTACCCATGCTGGTTGTGGTCTCCTCTCTCGCTGCTTGCATACCGCTTACCCACCGCTACGAGTTCAGGAGCAACGTCGCAGCGGGGCCTCAAGGTTTTCCGCGGAGCGGGTCGTTCTACGTCGCATTGGCCGAGGACGGGTTCCATGGCAATCGCAAGTACGCAGGGTCGGGTACAACAATGACCCTGGCTCTGACTCGACATCTATCAACGTTCGCGTCAGAAGCGGAAGCAGCTATCGAAAAAGCAACTGTGGACGAGGCTCGATGGACAGCCAATGAACACGGGCACCGGTACTTGGTATGGCCAGAGATTCTGAACTGGGAGGATCGCGCAAGCCAATGGGGCTTTCGATCTGATCGTGTCTCGGTGCGAGTCGTCTTGATCGAAGTGAGCAGTGATCGAGTCTATAGCGATGAGGTCCTGAGCGTCACCCAGGGTGTCTTCACTACTTCACCCCTCGGTGAACACCTCAAAACCGGCCATACGTGAACGTCTGAAAAGCGGCCATAGGGAGCCGCCCAAGACAGGTGTGGTGTGATTAGCCCTTTGTGGGTGTGTTTTTCAAGGTGGCCTTCTCTCGGGATCGCCAGCTCCG
>JAAETT010000424.1 GCA_024228115.1 bacterium | reverse complement strand
TCACGCGCCAAGTCCAAGCCTGGCAAGACGATCGCAACCGAACGACGAAGGGCGTCGACTGGCAATTCACGACCCAACAAGCCCGCGTGAAACTGCGACGACTCTACCCCCAGCTTTTGGTGTGACAAGGGACTAGTCGTCGACTCGCTCGTCAGGTTCGGCCACCCCGCCGAGCCGCTCCTGCACGGCCTCAACCGAATCCAAGTGATGAACCGCTCGCAGGGTCAGGCCTTCCAGCTCCAGGATCGTGGCCTGGCCTTCGACATCCGGCAGACGGGCCGTTGCCTTTCCGTCGCGATCGAGGAGCACGGGGTACGGGCGATCGCGCATGCGGGGTATCGCAATGAAACGCGCGACCAGCCCCGGCATGCGGTGGATATCGGAGAGGTAGAGGGCACCGAGGCCCTCGAGCCGTTCGCCCCCGACCCGTGCCACCCCTTCCCGCAAGATGTCTCCCCCATCCATGTCACGGCTGAACAGGATGAGCTTCACGCTCTCGTCGAGGGCCCGGAGTTCTCCGTGCTGGTCCTCCAGTTCGATCGACGCCAGCTGTTCGCCTACGGCGTACGGCTCCTCGGCGGTGGCCGACGAAACGCCGAACAGAACGCCAGACATCAGGATGATCGCGAGAGGTGTTGCACGCATGGCGCCAAGGGTAGAGCATCCCGGTGTGGAAGAGCGCCCCTCCCCCGTCGTCATCCCCCCGGATGAACTCGAAGCCGAAACGCTCACCGGGCTAGTAGAGGCCTTCGTCAACCGCGAGGGCACCGACTACGGCGCCGTCGAACGGAGCCTCAAGGACAAGGTCGAAGACGTCCTTCGCCAACTGCGGCGAGAGGAGGCCTTCGTCGTGTTCGACCCGGAGACCGAAACGATCAACATCGTGCCGGGCCCGGAGATGCCCGGACGGCGCTGATGCCGCGTGGAAAGCGCCCGAGGGCTCGCCCGGCCCGAATCAGAGGGATCGGGCCTCCGCACTTTCGTCTTGCGCAGTCTCGGCCGGAGTCTCCTCTACCGGCGGAGCCGCCAGCAGATCCTCATCGGTCTCGAGGGGCTCGCCTTCCGGTGCACTCGCCAAGGATTCGTCGGTGACCGGCGGAGCGGCCAGCTCCTCGGGCAGGGCGTCCAGCCCGAGCCCGCCCTCGAGCTTCTCGAGGCGATCGGGGCATAGCTGCCCGGCACCTGCGGCCAGATGGTCGTAGACCGATCGGTACTGGAGGGTGAGATCGTGAAGCTTGCGTGACGTCTCCGCGAAATGGTCGCCTACCTGGCCTCGGTATTCGCCGAGTTCCTGCTCGACGATCCGTCGCTCCCCGCGGGCATCATCCAGAGCGCCCTCGAGCTCCTTGACCTGGCTCACATTGTCGCCGGTACGGCGGCCGAGCCAGAAGGCAAGCAGCAGACCACCGAGAAAAACCGGTAGCGCCACCTCGGGCTGCAAGGCCACCGCCAACCACTCCTGCAAATTCGACATCTCTGGTCCCCTCTGTTCATCGCTCAGGACTCCTCACGTTAGCACGATGAGGAGCCCACCGACGGTGATGCGAGCCCGATCGGGCGGCGAAAGGAGCCGGTCAGAAGGCCGGCGGCAGACCCTCCGCCTCGCGTGCTGCGATCAAACCGGGTCCATCGCCGCTTGCCCCGCACACCAGCTCTTCCCGCTCAGCCGGCCAGCCCGCTGCAGGCGGGGCCAGCCCGAAGTGAAACGCGCACAACACACCAGGGGCCAGGCCCAGGCGTTCGCGGAGGATGGGCACCTTCCGGCGCATTTCTGCGAGAGCGATCTGGCCCAGCGTGAAGCGGGCATTCAGCTCGACCACCGGCCTGAAGGCTTCCTGGCCGGCCGCATCCCGGTAGACGAAGGCATCCACGCCGCACGGGCCGCGGTAGCCAGCCTCCGAGGCCGCCAGCCCCATCGCCACGGCAGCCTCACGCAGAGCTTCATCGTGGCGAGAGCCCGAGGTCACTCGGCCCCGGGAATCGACCCGGCCCCGGTGCCCTCGAACGATTCCCGCTGGGCTGGTGCACTGCTCGAAAGTGCCGAGCAACAGAACGCTGCCGCCTTCCTCGATCAAGAGCTGCGCCGAGAGATCCTCGATGCGTTCGACCCAGGGTTCGATGAGCGCGCCGCCGCGCTTGGCCAGGCGTGAGAACGCGCCTTCGAGCGCCGCACGGTCGCCGCCGTTGTTACGCCCGGCCGCCCGCCCCCTGCCGCTGCTTCCGAAGCGCGGCTTCAAGGTGAAGGCACGAAACGCATCGGGCGAGGAGGCGAACCGGGCATCGAGAATGGCCCAGGCGCTGGATGGATCGCGCAACTCGGCGGGCTCGAGGACGCCGATCTGGTCCCAGGGCGGAGGCAAGAGCCGGGCTTCGCGGGCGGCGCTCAATGCGAAGGCCTTGTCGTGGACACGGGCCACGATCCCGGGCGCGGCACCGAAAAGCGTCCGGCCTTGTTCGGCCGCCCACGCGGCAGCTTCCTCGGTGTTCAACCAGGCAGCGGCAGATACCCCTTCCAGCCACGCGAGTGGCACCGGAGGTTCGAAGAGGCCGCGCCAGAGCGACACCACCGCAGCCGCCGCCGGCTCGCGAATGCGCTCGCGCCAGCCCGGGCCTTCCTCGGCCGAAACATTCGGAAGCAGGCGAGGCAGGTGACTCACCCTCGTTCCTGGGACGAGCGGGCCGTACGCACGTGCTCGATGAAGGCATCGCTGAGGCCGGCCTTGCGTCGCCCCGCCACGTCGAAGCGCCTGCCTTTCGCTCGAGCCGCGGAGAACGGGAACGGCACGCTCGCCTCGTAGCGGGCGATGGCATCGCCCCCCGGCTGCAGCACTTCGAGCCAGCTCGCCGCAAACGCCACGTGGCCGACTTCGTCGTCATGGATTTCCTGGCACACCCTCGCGCTCTCTTCGTCTCCCGCCTCCCGGAACGCGTCCCGGTAGAGCAGGCTGAAATCGAGATTGGCCTGCTCGAAGGTGAGGCCCACCGCGGCAAGAAAGGCCGCCGGGGTCTCCATGACGTCGACGTTCTTCCAGAGGTAGTCCGAATGAGGGGCAAACGACGCGAAGGCGAAACCCTGGGCCTCCAACCGGTCGAGATACGCCCGGGCATGGCGCTGTTCGTCCCCCAGGATGTGTAGCCACCCCGCCGCCATCTCCTGGGGAAGTTCGGGCCAGCGAAGCAGCGCCCAGGCGAAGAGCTCCACCGCTTGGAGCTCGTGGTGAGCGAAGCGGGCAAGACATACGGCGCGGGCATGGGGCGAGCGCAGTGCACCCGGCCGGGGCAGCGTTGCGGCACCGCTCGCCATTTCCAGCCCGGCGCCCCGCACGGGACGGCTGGGAAACGTGTCCTTCGTCACGTCAGAGTCGAGAAGAGTGGCCCCATCCGCGGCCACAGGTGTTAGCTTGGAGGCCAGGTCGCCGCGGGTGAGGATGTGCTGGCACGCCTCACGCACACCCGGTTGCTGAGCTTCCAATTTCGCCACTTCTTCCTTTTCTGTCGTCTCCATCTGCGCGCAGCCTACCAGTTGGGCACACATGCCTGCGGAGGAAGCAGGGAAGAGGGCCCGGGAGCCGCAGACGGCTCCCTGCGCGGTATACCCCTTGCACCTCCGGAACACCGGAGGACATGATCATGTGGGTTCGGGTCTTCGACGATGCGGAACAATCTCCCGAAGGCGGCGGACGCGGCTTCGAGATCCATCCCAAGGGGCGAGACCTCCACGTGTTGCGTCTTTGGGGCCCGATGCCTCGTCGCTGGGCCGAGGGCGTTTGCAGCGGGTTGGCGCGAGCACGCATGACGATCGAGAGCGGCGTGGCGATCCGGGAAAACCCGGAACTCTGGTCCGCCAGTTTCGAGATCTCCTCTCAACAGGCGATTCGAGATCCGCTCTCCCTCGATCTCTTGTCGCTGGCCCTCCACCCTCCGACCCCGGCAGACTGGATCCCTGTGCGCATCGAGGGCTTCACGCTGGCCGACGATCCGGAGCGCGCCGCCCTGCGGGTCGATCTGTTCGGGCCCGATCAACATGGCTTCTTGGGTGGGCTGCTCCAGCGGTTGGGCTTTCTCGGCCTCGCCCCGGTGGAGATGGTGATCGAAACAGGCTCGGAGGGCCTCTACGATGTCCTCCATCTCCAGACGACGGAAGGCGCGGCTCCCTCAGGCGTTCACCGCCGTGCTGTCGCCAAGTTGTTGGAGGGCTGCGTCCTGACGCCGGGCCCGGCCTAGGGCGTCGAATCGACAGGTCGCCCATCGCGTCCCACCCTGTGTGTGATGGTCTTTCGACATCGATGCATTGCCTTGGCGAACGGCCTCTTCCTGGTCGCCTCGATCGCGCATGCCCAGATCGAGGGTGCCGGGGTCGACGGCGCCAGACGTAGTGCGGCCGATCGGTCCCTTTCCGATGGACTGCGAATCCAGGTGCTCTCCTGTGACCCCTACGCAGGCCAGCGCGACCTCCGCGTCGCACGCGTGCGGATCCGCACCGGCGAGGAGCCGGCCGAGCTGACGGATCTCCAGTGTGGTGCCTTCGAGCCCGGCACGAATCGCGCGCTCTTCATGAATTCGGTGGACGGGTTGGGCAGGCTTCCCGCGGGTGCAGAGCGAATCGCCCAGGTGATCTTCCCAGCGTCGCCGAGACATCGCGAGTGTCGTTGTGTGATCGACTCGACCGTCACCTTGCGGGAGCGGCGTAGCTCCCGAGGCCCCGAGTGGTGGGACGAAGAAACCTGGGAGCCGCCGCCCCGCTTGCATACAGAGCCGGAACACTGGCCTCCGCAGGACCGGAGGCCGGAGACGGACTTCTTGCGGGAGGAGATCGTGCTCCGCCCCGCCACCGAGTTGCACCATGGGCCGGATGGCGACACGGAGGTCCTCGAACGGCTCACCGCCCAGGAGCGAGTGGAGGTCGTCTCGATCGAACGCGGCTGGAAGCGGGTTCGCCGACGCGGCGGCTCCGAGGGCTGGATCCGGTCGGATACTTCGACACCTGACCTCGAAGCCCCCGCGAGGGTCGGTGCCCGCCTGGACGAGCTGGCCCTGACCCTGCTTCCCGATGGAACCGCTCCGGCTGCCCTGACCACCTCGTGCCCGATCTCCGCAGCCGACGCCCTGCCGGAGCTGGTCTTCGCCCTGGTCCCTGCCACGCATACCGTCTACGTCACGAACCTCTGGTACGCCCTCGACGATTTCCAACGCGAAGCCTTCCACGCCTGGGTCCACGGCTGCCACGAGATCTCCCGCATCGTCGAACTGGCAACCGGCGCCGAATTGAGAAACGCAACCAGCGGGGACGGGGTTTACAATTGACTTTCCTACGGAAAGTCAATTGTAAACCCCGTCCCCGCTGGTTGCGTTGTGGCCTAGGCTTTGATCTGTGAGCGAGTGGTTGCAGCTGGCGAGTTCGCGGGGCGTGGTGCGGCGTGCGTTGATGTACGCAGTGATCGTTGGGGTGATCTTGATTTCCATCAACCACGGCGATGCGCTGCTACGGGGAGAGCTGGATTCCACGCGATGGCTGAAGATGGGGCTTACCGTGCTCGTTCCCTACATGGTTTCGACGCTATCGAGTGTCTCCGCGCTCCGCGGCTCGTAGGCAACGAAGACGAGGCGGGGGCGCGGGGTGCAAAGCGGCTGGAGACGAGGACACGCTGCCGGGCTGGCTGCGACCGTCGTGTGGGTTGCGGTCGCGAGCGCGGCGATGGAGCCCCCGGAACTTTCGGTCATCGTCGATTCGGAATGGGCCCTGGGTTTGCGGGGCCCCCATAGCCAGAAGCTCGAGATCGTTGCCCAGCCGGAGCTGCATTGGGGTCTCGGCCCGGAGACGCGGCTTACCGCCATCGGTCGCCTGCGGGCGGACGCGTTCGACCGCATCGAACCCGGGCATGCGCGAGCGACGGAAGTGTCTTCGCTCAGCCGCCGTGGCTCAGCCGGCGATCACGTGGATTTCGAGCTGCGCGAGCTCTTCGTCGAGACGCAGTGGGGGCGCACCTGGTTCACCCTCGGCAAGCAGCAGATCGTCTGGGGTCAAGCGGACGGCCTCAAGGTTCTCGACGTCGTCAACCCCCAGGACTTCCGCGAGTTCATCCTCGATGATTTCGATGATTCACGCATCCCGCTCTGGGCCATGAACGCAGAGGTACCGATCGGCGAGGCGACTCTCCAACTCTTGTGGCTTCCGGATCCGAGCTATCACGAGCTACCCGAACCCGATGCAACCTTCGAGTTCACGGCGCCCCGCTTCCTCCCGCCGTCCGTACCGGGACACCTTGCGTCTCTCGAACCGACCCATCGACCGCGCCGCCTGCTGGCCGATTCCGACGCGGGTGTCCGCCTGGCAGCCTTCGTCGGTGGCTTCGACGTGAGTCTCAACTACCTCTACCACATCGCCGACCGCCCCATCTTCGAAGGCCAGCGCGGAGCCGGCCCCTTCGGCCCGACGGTCGCGTTCACTCCGCGCTACCGACGCACCCATCTGCTAGGTGGCACCTTCAGCAATGCGTTCGGGGATCTCACCGTTCGTGGCGAAGTCGGCTGGACGAGCGATCGACGCCTCTCGGTCGAGAACCCATCGGATGCCGACCTGGTGGGCCGAACTGGCGAGCTGGCCTACGTCCTCGGCCTCGACTGGTTCGGCTTCCAGGACACCCTGCTCTCGTTCCAGGTGTTCCAGAGCTGGCTCCTGAGAGACGAAAAGGGCTGGCTGCGCGATCGGCTGGACACCAACCTCACATTTCTCGCCCGCCGCGAACTGTGGAACGAACGCCTCCAGGTGGAAGGCATCTGGATCCACAACACGAACGATGGGGACGGACTGCTGCGCCCCAAACTGAGCTTCGAACTCCGGGACGGGCTCACCCTGTGGGCCGGCCTCGATATCTTCTACGGTCGCAGCCGCGGAGTCTTCGGCGAGTTCGATGGGCGCGACCGCGCCGTCATGGGGATGGAATGGGGATGGTGAAGCGATGCGTGATCCTGCTCCTGGCAGCCACCGGCCTCGTCGGCGTGGCCGGGGCGGAGGGGCTGCCGGACGGCGACGAAATCGCTCGGCGCATCAACGCGCGGGATGACGGCAGCTCGGCGCAGCGTACGCTCGAGATGGAGCTGATCGACAAGAGCGGTCACTCCCGAAAACGAAGTGCGCGCCTGTTGCGGCGGTGGTTCGGCCAGGAGAAACGCCTCGCCCTCTTCTACCTGAGCCCGGCCACGATCAAGGACACCGCATTTCTCGTCCACGACTTTCCGGAGCCGGAACGGGACGACGCCCAATGGCTCTACCTCCCCGCTCTGCGAAAAGTTCGACGCATTGCCGCCAGGGATCGAGGCAAGAATTTTCTCGGCACCGACATGAGCTATGAGGACATGAAGAACGAGACCAAGGTTTCCGCCCAGGACTACCGCTGGACGACCCTACGCGAAGAAGCCTGCGGCGAGGCCCGCTGCGTCGTCGTCGAGGCCGTTCCCGTAGACGACGAAACGGCGCGGGCAGTTGGCTACGGAAAAGTCACCTACTGGGTCGATCCCGAGATCTGGATCGCGCGACGCGCCGAGTACATCGACGCAGCGGGGCGCCCGAAGAAGAGCGCAATCGTCGGCGAGATCCGCCAGGTCGATGGGATCTGGACCGCCCACCACATCGAAGTGGAGACCCACAAGAACGGACACCGAACCGTGTTCCGAATCTCGGAGGTGGACTACGCCACCGAGATCGACCCGGATCTCTTCACGGAGCGAGCGTTGCGGCGCGGGGTTCGCTGAGCGGCGCCCCCAGCCCGGGGATGATCTCACCCTCGGACGCGCCCGGAGGATCGATCCCAAGCAGCGCGGCCACACTGGGTGCGAGATCGATCGCTCCTGGTCGGCCGAGCCTGGCCCCGGGCGCAACCCCTCGCCCCTTCGCGAGCAGGATCGCATGCATCTCCTCGTACTTGGCCGGGTCGTAGCCGTGAGCACCGCCTCGGGCCTTGCCCAAGACCATCTCGAGGAGCGCCTGAGGCTGGCGACGCGCACCTCCGAGCCGAAGCGGCGGCTCCGCGAGGAGCACGACCTGCCCCACGCGGGTCGGATGCCGGTAGCGCAGGGCCAGGGGCAACTCTTCGGCCCGCCAGGCCGTGAGACCCTCCACTCCCGAAAACGCCCCCATCGCCTCGTCCACCTGGGAGGGGTCGCGCAGGTGCACATGGGCAACCGACGTTCCATGAATGACACGACCCGAAAGGCCCGCCTTGCGCAGCAGGCTCCGACCGTCGAGCACCTTTTCCGCGGAGATCATGCCGTGGTCGCTCGACACGATCAGGGTGGTGCGGCCCCAGAGACCGCGCGCATCGATGCCCTCGAGGACGCGCAACAACTGCTTGTCTTGCTCCCGCAATTGCGCAGCCACTTCTGGCGTACCGGGCCCGTTCCGATGGCCGGCACGATCGGCGCCATGCCACCAGCTCATGATCAAACGCGGACGTTCTGCCTCGGCCAGATCGAGCCAGGCCAGGATCTGATCGACCTTCACGCGTTCCGGAAGCCCGCCGTCGAATGGGGCTCGGCGGTAGCTCGCCCCCACGCCACGCCAATCCGTCTCCGAGCCGACCCAGAAGAAGGTCGCGGCGCGCACGCCCTGACGCTCCGCGGCCGCCCAGATCGGCTCGGCCTCCAGAAAGCGGGCATCGTTGCCGTAGTCGAAATAACCGAGCTCCGGATCCAGGAACCGATTGCCGACGATGCCGTGACGATCCGTGTGGGTGCCGGTGGCCTGGGCCACATGATTGGCGAAGGTGCTCGACGGGAAGACTGGAAGCAGGCTGTCGGCCGTCGCACCTTCGCGAGCGATGCGCCCCAGGGCAGGCAATCCCTCCTCGGCGAGTGCATCGTGACGCACCCCGTCCAATGAGATCCAGACGACGATCGGCGGCTCTGCCTCCTCACCGACGGAAGCCGCTGAAAAGGAAAAGCTCGCGACCCACCAGATCGCAACGAAAAGCCGAAACGACACGTCCTAGGAATTCGCCGCGATGGCGTCCGCGAAGGACGCTCGCTCACCGATCAGGTGGCGTGCCGCATTCAACGGGCGGGGACGGCGGAAGGCCACAGCGCCGCTCAGCCGACCCTCTCGGCCGAACAATGCCAGGAAGCGATCCTCCTCCAGGCTACCGTGGCAGACGTGCATCTCATCGTTCGCCCCCGGCTCTCCGGCGATTGCGATGCGCATGTCGAGTTGGTCGCTCCACACGTAGGGAACGACATCGAGAGGCTCCACCACCGTTCCGTGCATCAAACGCTTCGCTGCATGGACGCCCTGCTCCACGGCATGGGTCCAGTGCTCGTAGCGGCGTGGCGCTTCCCCGGCGGTACCTGCCCAACTCGCCACATCGCCCGCCGCCAATACGTTAGGCGCCGCGACTCCAGAGCCATCGCAAACGACGCCATTCTCGAGCCGGAGCCCGGAGTCTTCGAGCCAAGCCGTCGCGGGACGCACGCCGATTGCCACCAGGACGACATCGGCGGAAACCCTCTTCCCATCCGAAAGCTCGACCGCCTCGACCCGGCCCTCGCCTACGAACGACTGGATGCCGACACCCAGGCGGATCTCCACACCGGCTTCCCGAAATCGAGTGGCAACCAGGCCTCCAAGGGTTTCACCAAGACCGCGAACCAGAGGAGCCGCCAGCGGCTCGATCACCGTCACCTCCAGACCGAGTTCCCGGCAGGTGGCCGCAACCTCCATCCCGATGAAGCCCGCGCCGACGACGACCACACGGGGATTTCCCGACAGATCCGACCGCAACGCACGAGCATCCGCGACGGCGCGCAAAACGTGAACGCCTTCAAGACCCGCCCCGAAAGGCAGATGCCGGGGCACGCAGCCCGTGGCGATCAACAGGCCCTCATAGGCGACGCGCTCGCCATCTTCGAGAAGTACCGCAGATGCTCCAAGATCGAGTGAGGCCGCAGGTTTCCCCAGGCGCCACTCGACCTGGAGATCCTCCGTACCCTGCTGCCTCAGAGCAATCTTCTCTTCGTCCCAATCACCTTTCAGGAATTGCTTCGAAAGCGGCGGCCGATCGTACGGAAGCTCCGGCTCGGAGCCGATGGCAACGAGTTCCCCCGAATAGCCGTCGGCACGCAGGGTCTCGATGGCGCGAAAACCGGCGAGCGACGCTCCGACCACCACGATGCGCTGCACGGCCACCTCCATTTCCCGTCAAGCTGGTTCCGGGGCCCTCTGCGGAGAGTCCGGAAAGGCCTCGCGCCGCTGCAGCACAGAAGCACTCCGCCCGGCAGGCTACCGGATCGATGCCTCAAAGTGGAGAGCCCTCTGCGCTTGCGATGGCCGTTCAATCTCTCCTCGTGCGGCGAAACCTGCCGACGACTTCCCTAGAACCTCAACTGGTGTAGGTTCACGCATGGCCTTGATCACGCGATTTCTCTCGTGCATTTTCGTCCTCCTCGTGGCGGCTCCCATCGGAGCAGCCCCGCGTGTCGTTCTGGTTGGCCTCGACGGGGCATCCTGGTCGGTGATCGACCCCCTGGTCGAGGCTGGACGGATGCCCAACCTGAAGGCTCTCCTGAAACGCGGCGTCCATGCGGAGCTGGAAACCGTCGAGCCGGTGATCTCCCCGGTCGTATGGACCTCCATCGCCACGGGGCAGCCGCCGGAAACCCATGGCATCGGCGATTTCTTTGGCGATGCCCGGGCGATTCAATCTCCGACGATCTTCGAGCGGGCTTCGGTCCAGGGCCTTCGGATCGGGACGCTGGAGTGGCTCGTATCCTGGCCGGCCCAGGAGCTCCCGGGCGGCTTCGTCGCCCCCGCCTGGCTGCGTCAGGACGAGACGACTTCTCCAGACGATCTCTTCGTCCGCGCCGGCATCCCTCGCTATGCCTACTCGAACCAGGGGCTGCGGAGCCGTGGCGAGTTCTTCGAGAGTTCCTTCGAGGAGACCCGGCGCAAGGCCTCGACGTGGAACGCGCTGACCAAGACCTACGACCTGGATGCGGGTGCGATCACGTTCTATGCGCTCGACGCCCTTTCCCATCGTTTCTGGGCAGACACGTTTCCCGAGGGCTTCGATGCGGACGATCTGGCCGGGCGCGGGCTCGAGTCCGCGTTCCAGGGCGCGGTCGAGAAGGGCTATGAAGCCATCGACCATGCGCTCGGAGAGTTGGTCGCAGCGCTCCCGCATGAAAGTGTCGTTCTCGTTGCCTCGGATCATGGTTTCCAAGCTGGCGAACGTTTCGAGCGGCGCTGGTCGTTCGAGCTCCAAGAAGAGCTGGCGCGAGCGGGACTCGTCCCGGACCGGGAGACGTTCCGTATCGACGGGCAATTCGGCCTTCCAGCTCTGACGGTCGAGCCCGGCCCCTTCGAAGAACGCGAACCCGTCCTCGAAAAGCTCGTCACCTTCTTCGAGGGCGCGCACAACCTGGAAGGAGAAGCGCTCTTCAATGTGGTCGTCTTCGATCAGATCGATCGGCCCGAGGGCCGGGAGCGCAGCTGGAGCGAGCGTTTGCGCCAATGGGGCTACCGGATGGCCGCCCGTTTCCTCTTCTCGATCGAGTTCGATGCACCGGCCCATGCGATCATCGTGCTCATTCCCGAGAACGAAGCCTTGGAAGCCGCCTGGCCCGACGGCCGGGTCACGCTAGGCGGGCTGGAAGTTCCGGTCCGGCAGGTCGTCTATGGCGACGGATTCACGGGCACCCATCACCCCACGGCCGTATTCCTCGCGGCCGGCGGGCCGATCCGTGCACTGAACGAACGCCAACAGCTCTCGGTGCTCGATATCGCCCCGCTGTTCCTGCACCTGGCCGGGGTCGCGGTGCCCGATGATCTCGACGGCGAATTTTCCGCTCACTTCCTCGCTGAGGACTGGTTGTCGGCCAATCCAATTCGCAGTGTTCCGGCCTCCGACCTCCCGCGCCTTCCGCCACCCGTTGGCCCTGAACACGAAAACGCCCTCCTGATCGAGCGCCTTCGCGCGATGGGCTACGTCGATTGAACCGCCTCCGAATGCCCCGCTGCGCGAAGGGCAATCCGTAGCTTTTCGGCTGCCGCATCCATCGCCGCGGGATCCGGATTCGCGTCTGCTCTCGAGAAATCGAGGTCATGCAGGCCATCGATCGGGACCAGATGGAGGTGGGTATGGGCAACCTCCAGGCCGGCAATCATCAGGCCTACCTTCGTCGGCGAGAAGGCTTCCTGGATGGCCCGCCCCACCTTGTGGGCCACCGTCGTCAGGTGCTCCATCAACTCCGGATCGCAATCGAGCCAGTGGTCGATCTCTTCGATGGGGATGACGAGGGTGTGGCCAGGACGCAGCGGCGCAATGGTCAGAAGCGCCACCGCACGCTCGTCCCGCCAGACAAGGCGGCCGGGCAGCTCGCCCTGGATGATTCGGGTGAAGATCGACGGCACGGAAGCTCCTTTCGGGGGTTATCCTGCGGACATGGTACAGGTCCGACGAAGATCCTTGCCCCATCCCTTTCTCATTCTCCTCGTCATCATGATCGCGGGCGCGGCGGCGGGAGAGGGTTTCGACGAGATCGAGCCTCCGGATCTCGAAAAGGTGTTGGCCGCCGATCGGGCGCCCTTGCTTCTCGATGTCCGCACACCGGAAGAGTTCAGTGGTGGCCATATCCCGGGCGCCCTGCTGATTCCGATCGACGAGCTTCCGAACCGTCTCGATGAACTCGCCGCCTTCAAGGAGCGCGGCGTCGTTGCCTACTGCGCGCATGGGAGACGGGCGACACGCGCCCTCGAATTACTGGAGAGCGCAGGCTTCCAGAACCTTCGCTTGCTGGCCGGAAGTATGAGTCGCTGGCGCGATGAAACTCGGGCGGAGAATCCGTAGGAAGACCAGGGTTCGGCCCGGGAAAGACATGGAACTGCGAGGAATCGATCACCTTCCCATTGGGGTCGTCGCTCACGGAACCTGGGTCGAAACCGGACCTGTCTTCAGGTCCCACGAGCCCGTCCCCGCGGGCTGGGGCGAGGCAGCAGGACTCCCGCGGCATCGCTATCGTCCGCTCCCGCGTCCATTTCATTCTTGAGGAGCCCCCATGAGTCGCAAGGTATTCGTCGTAGGCGTTGGCATGACCAAGTTCGAGAAGCCTGGTTCGAAGGATTGGGACTATCCGGACATGGGGCGTGAAGCGGGCGAGAAGGCTCTGGCCGATGCGGGCCTGAAGGTCGAAGACATCGAGCAGGCGGCCGTGGGCTACACCGCCGGCGATTCCACCTGCGGCCAGCGCGCGTTCTATGAGCTCGGGACCACGGGAATCCCGATCTACAACGTGAACAACAACTGCTCCACGGGCTCGACCGCGCTCTTCATGGCCAAGCAATTCGTCGAGGGTGGCCTCGCCGAGTGCACGATGGCCATGGGTTTCGAAAAGATGGAGAAGGGTTCTCTCGGCATGAAATACACGGACCGGACCATGCCGATGGACAAGCACTTCAAGGTGATGATCGACGAGCGCGGCTTCGACCCGAAGGCTCCCGCCACGCCGCAGATGTTTGGCAACGCGGGGATCGAGCACATGGAGCGCTACGGCACGACCGCCGAGCAATTCGCCAAAATCGGCTACAAGAACCACAAGCATTCAGTGAACAACCCCTACTCCCAGTTCCAGGACGAGTACACGCTGGAACAGATTCTCGAATCGCCCACCGTCTACGGACCGCTGACGAAGCTGCAGTGCTGCCCCACCTCGGATGGAGGCGCCGCCGCGATCGTCGCCAGCGAAGAATTCGTGAAGAAGCACGGCCTCGAGAGCCAGGCGGTCGAGATTCTCGGCCAGGCCATGACGACGGATTTCGACAGTACCTTCAATGAGAAGTCGATGATCAAGATGGTCGGCTCGGATCTCACGAAAGCGGCAGCGCAGCAGGTCTACGAACAATCGGGCCTCGGGCCGGAAAACGTGGATGTCGTCGAGCTCCACGATTGCTTCAGCTGCAATGAGATGATCACCTACGAAGGCCTGGGTCTCTGCCCCGAAGGCAAGGGTGGCGGCTTCGTCGATGAGGGCGCACAGACCTACGGCGGCCAGGTCGTGGTCAATCCGTCCGGCGGCTTGATCTCGAAGGGCCATCCGCTTGGCGCCACCGGGCTGGCCCAATGCGCCGAACTCTGTTGGCAGCTTCGCGGCGAAGCCGACGCACGCCAGGTGGAGGGCGCCAAGATCGCGCTCCAGCACAACCTGGGCCTCGGCGGAGCTGCGGTCGTGGCGATGTACCGCAAGATGCAGTGAAAGACGGCCAGGCCGTACAGCGCTGGAAGGTTGGCGATGTCACCATCACCAAGGTCGTGGAACTCGAGCTTCCGGGCGCCATGACCTGGATCCTTCCAGAGGCCACCCCCGAGCACCTGGCGACCGTTCCCTGGCTGAAGCCCCATTTCGTCGACGACGCGGGCGATCCGATCATGAGCGTTCACGCACTGGTGATCGAATCGGAGGGCCAGCGAATTCTCGTGGATACGTGCGTCGGCAACGACAAGAAGCGGCCGGTCGCGGGCTGGGACCTCCGCCAGGGGCCATTCCTCCAGGACCTGGCGTCGTCCGGCCATCCAGCGGAGTCCATCGACACGGTGCTGTGTACACACCTGCACGTGGATCACGTCGGCTGGAACACTCGCTTGGAGAATGGGCGTTGGGTGCCAACCTTCGACAATGCCCGGTATCTCTGGAATCGCGACGAATACGACTACTGGACGGCCCATCCCGAAGAGCAGATGGGCGACGTGATGGGCGATTCCGTGCAGCCGGTGCTCGACGCCGGCCGGGTCGATTTCGTCGAGCCCACCCACGTGGTGACGTCGGAAGTCGTGCTCGAACCCACACCGGGGCACACTCCGGGGCATGTGAGCGTACACATCACCTCAGCCGGAGAAGAAGCCGTGATCACCGGCGATCTCATGCATCATCCGGTGCAATGCGCTCACCCGGAATGGGCTGCCAAGGTCGACTACGACAAGGACCAGGCCCGTGCCACACGGCTGCAATTCCTGGAACGCTATGCCGATCGCCCGGTCCTGATCATGGGAACCCACTTCGCCGGGCCTACCGTGGGGCGCGTCGTGCGCGACGGAGACGCCTTCCGCCTGGACGTCTGAGGGAGCCATTGGACGACCGGGATTCCACCTACGAGCGACATCTCGAGCTCCCGTCGGAACGCTAGGACATGGCCCGGCTCGTCATCGCCATCGCATTCCTCCTACTGGCCGCTGCTGCCACAGCGGAAGAACTCGTGGTGGGCGTGAGCTGGTCGAATTTCCAGGAAGAGCGTTGGAAGACCGACGAAGCCGCTCTGCGTGCGGCCCTCGAGGCGGCCGGCGCTCGCTATCTCTCGGCCGATGCGCAGAGCCGCGCAGAGAAACAGCTCGCGGATGTCGAGAGCCTGCTGGCCCGTGGCGCCAGTGTGCTCATCCTCGTCGCTCACGATCAGGACGCCATCCTTCCTGCCGTGCGAAAGGCCCGCGCCGAAGGTGTCCCCATCATCGCCTACGACCGGTTGATCGAGCGGGAAGATGTCGTCTACGTCTCGTTCGACAACCGCGAAGTCGGTCGGCTACAGGCTCGTGAGATCCAGAAAGCGAAGCCCGAGGGCCGGTACGTATTCATCAAGGGTTCTTCCCAGGATCCCAACGCGGCCTTCGTCCATCAGGGGCAACTCGATGTGCTTGGCCCGGCGCTCGAGGCGGGCCGGATCGTCAACGTAGGAGAACAGGCCATCGACGATTGGTTGCCCGAACTCGCCCAGCGCGTGATGGAACAGATTCTCACCGCCAACGACAACCGGGTAGACGCCGTGGTTTGTTCAAATGATGGAATGGCAGGCGGCGTCGTTGCGGCTCTTCGTGCCCAGGGAATGAATGGGATCCCCGTCTCGGGCCAGGACGGAGATCGCGCCGCCTTGCATCGGGTGGCTCGGGGCGACCAGACCGTGAGTGTCTGGAAAGATGCTCGTGCACTCGGCAGCCTTGCCGCGCGGGTCGCCCTGGAGATGGGGCGAGGCGCAAGCCCCGAAGCCGTTGCGGGAACCACTCCCTATCGGGACGGACCGCGCGGGCGCGTGGTCCCCTCGATCCTGCTCGCTCCGATTCCGATCACGCGGGCGAACCTGGAAATCGTATTCGATGCGGGCTGGGTCTCGAGAGAGGACGTCTGCCCAGGCGCCGAAGATCCGCCGGCCGCTTGTCGATGATCCACCGGCCGCTTGTCGACGAACTCGAAGCCGTGACTGGAGAGTCCTGGCGTCGGGTGGGCCTGCTGGTGGCGTTGGCCGCGTTGTGGCTCGGTTTTCATCTGGCCTCGGACGGCGCCTTCCTCACTCCGCGCAACCTCACCAATCTGGCCGTGCAGACGTGTGTCGTCGGGCTGATGGCCACGGGGATGGTGCTGGCCATCGCCGCGCGGCAGATCGATCTCTCGGTGGGCTCCGTACTCGGTGCCACGGGGATGGTCGTGGCCGTGCTTCAGGCCGATGTCTGGCCGCGCGAAGCCGTCTGGAGCGGACCCATCGCGTTGGCCGCGGGCCTGGCCCTCGGCGTGACGATTGGAACCTGGCAGGGCTGGTGGGTGGCCTACCGCGGTGTGCCCTCCTTCGTCGTCACCCTTGCTGGCCTGCTCGTGTTTCGCGGCGCCGCCTTCCTGGTGACCGATGGCCGGACGGTAGCGCCACTGGCGGAGGGTTTCTCGCGCATGGGGGGTGGACCCGGCGGCACCCTGCCCGCGTGGCTAGGCTGGGCGATTGTCGCCGGAGGTACTCTCGCGTTCGCAGCCGTACGCCTTCGACGAGGTGGATCCAGAACGCGTTGGCTCGGCGGCGCGGCCATCTGCGCACTGGCCCTCGGCGCTGTATTCGTTTTCACGACCCCCTTGCGCGAGGGCGGACCGACGCGGGGCGTGCCCTACCCGGTCGTGATTCTCGCCGTCGTCTCCCTGGCGGTGGGCTTGCTGGCCCATGCCACCCGCTTCGGCCGCTGGGTCTTTGCCATGGGCGGAAGCCCGACAGCCGCCGAGCGTGCAGGCATCGATACCCGACGCGTCACCCTCGGCTTGTTCGCCTTGCTCGGCCTCCTGGCTGCTCTGGCCGGCAGCGTGACGGTGGCGCGCCTCGAGGCCGGGACGAGTTCGATGGGTACACTCGCCGAGCTGAGTGTGATCGCGGCAGCAGTGATCGGCGGAGCGTCCCTGCGCGGCGGAAGTGGAAGCGTAGTCGGTGCACTACTCGGCGCGTTGCTGATGCAGAGCCTCGAAAATGGCCTCGTCCTGATCGGCGCCTCCAGCGCCGCGAGACAGATCGCCATAGGCCTGGTGCTGATCCTTGCCGTATGGATCGACGGCCACTTCCGAAGGGAGACTGCGTGAGCACTCCGCTCGTCGAAATGCGCGGTGTAGGCAAACACTTCGGAGGCGTACGTGCCGTCGAAGATGTGGATCTGGAGCTGAACGCCGGTGAGGTGCTCGGCCTCGTCGGCCACAACGGCGCGGGAAAGTCGACGCTGATGCGCACCCTCTCCGGAGCCGACCCTCTCGACGAGGGAGAGATCCGCATCGACGGTGCTCCGATCCTGATCAAGAGCCCGCGTGACGCGCGCGCCTTCGGTATCGAAACCGTGTACCAGGATCTCGCCCTCGCCGACAACCTGGATGCTGCTGCGAATCTCTTCCTGGGCCGTGAGCCCACCCGCCATGGCCTGCTGGACGAGCCTCGCATGGAGGCCGAAGCACGCGAGGTCCTGGGCCGAGTGAACCCGGCGTTCGATGCCTTCCGCACACCCGTCCGCGCTCTTTCCGGGGGCGAACGCCAGGCCATCGCCATCGCGCGAGCCCTTCGCTTCCGGGCGCGCGTACTCATCCTGGACGAACCCACCGCGAGCCTGGGAACGGCGGAGACGAGCATGGTTCACCAGGTGATCCGACGCCTTCGAGATGAAGGCCTGGCCATCGTCGTGGTAAGCCACGATCTACACGGCTTGCTCGAACTCGCGGACATGCTCGCCGTCCTGAGAGGCGGCCAACTCGTAGCCACCGCAACCTGCCAGGAAACAACCCGAGAAGACGTCATCCTCTGGATGCTCGGGAAGTCAACAAGCGGGGACGGGGTTTACAATTGACTTTTGACGGGGCTTCGCCCCTTCAAAAGTCAATTGTAAACCCCGTCCCCGCTTGTTGACTTTCTGTTGGCTAGGCTTCGGCGGTTGCTACCGGAACGGATCGCTTCAAGGCTGCGAGGAGTCTATCGATCTCGCGGAGGAGCGGCGTCGGTAGATCCGAAGCGACGGCGTCTCGGACTTCCTCGTAGTACCACCGGGTCTGAGCTGGGCTGCCGGTAAATCGATCGAGTGTCTCGACGCCATGCTCCTCGATGTCGGCGATGACGGAACGCAGGTTGTCCAGCTTGTCACAAGCGGCGACCAGACGAGTTCCTGCGTCGGCATTCTTCAGCTTGGCGAGATAGTGGTGTTTTCGATCGAGCCAGCGACCCTTCTGATCGGGTTCATCGCCCAGCAGAAGGTCGGTGAGGCTTGCAACCCGGCCGGCGATCGACGGGCCGAAACTCTCCTCGAGGCTGGAGATGCTGACTCCGGCGCAATCCTCGACGGTATCGTGAAGGAGGCCGACTGCGGCTAGATCGGGGGTGCCGCCGTGGCTCAGGACGAGACCCGAGACCTGGAGCAGGTGACTCACGTACGGGATGTCATTGCCTTTGCGCGTCTGGTCGGCGTGGGCCTCGGAGGCAAACGCAAACGCCCTCCCGAGAAGCTCGTATTCGCGGCGTTCCATTGGCTCCTCGGGTGCTAGTAGGCGTGGGCTGCCTGGAAGGTATCCGACCGCGAACTCATGCGCGCAGCGCTTCCGAAGGCGGAACACGCGCAGCGCTTCGAGCCGGCAACACCCCGGCGATGACGGCGACTCCGGCCAGGGCAAAGAGGAGAACCCCGATCGTGAGCGGGTCGATCACGACGTCACCGGCGAACTTCCCCTGGGCGCGCTGAACTGCCATGACGACTTGCACCATGCCGATGCCAGCGGTTCCGCCAACGATCGATGCCACGGTGGAGACCACCACAGCCTCCGCCAGGAACTGCCGAAAGACATCCTTGCTCCGGGCGCCAACTGCCTTGCGCAAACCGATCTCGTGAGTCCGCTCGCCCACCACGACGAACATGATGTTCATCACGCCAACGGCCCCGACCATGAGGGTCACGAGCCCGGCGCCGTACAAGAACACGCGCATCGCCATCATCATCGCGAACAACACCTTCAACGTCTCCCACATGTTTCCGAACCAGAGCGCCGTATCGCTGCTCGGGTCGAAGCCATGATGGGGTGCCAGCACCTGCCTCACACTCTCGATCGTCGCTTCGCCGTGCTCACGCACGACCGGCGAGAAGATCATCTCGTTGATGGCCTCGCCGCGTGTCAGCCAGCGCTGAGCCGCGGTGTAGGGGACGAAGACCATCAAATTGTCCCGATCGCCGGTATTGATGAGCTGCTCTCCTTTCGCCCGCGCGATTCCGATGATCCGAAACCCCACGGACCCGATCTGTACGACCCGGCCGATGGGTGCGGCATGACCGAACAGGCGCGACGCCGCTTCCGGGCCAAGAAAAGCGACGCGTGCGGAGCGCTCGACGTCCAGCGCAGAGACGAACCTTCCCCGCTCCGCCTGGATGTTGCGAACGCTGGCGGCCTTCTCGTTGACGCCGACCACGTTCAGCACCTTGGTCCGACCGGCCGCTCGCACGATCTGGCCCCAGATTTCGATATTCGGGGTCGCACGCTCGACCGCGGCCACCGAGGCCACCCGCCGGAGATCATCCTGCTCCAACTCGACGGAGCGAGACGATCGTTCGCCCACGCGATTCTTCAGGACCACGCCGGCACCCATGTAGACGGTCTTTTCGCCTAGTTCCTCGAGTTCGCGACGGATCTGCACATCGGTGTCGGCCATCTGGGCTGAAAGAAAGGTCAGCATGAACGCGCCCCAGGCGATGCCCGCAGAGGTGAGAACGAAGCGGAAGACGTGGGCGCGCACGCTTCGCCAGGTCTCGTAGAGGAGGTCACCCATTTCTCACTCCGCCCGAAGCGTCTCAGCCGGGTCGATACGAGACGCTCGCCAGGCCGGCACGAGGCCGGCGAGCACTCCCACGGTGCCCATCACGACGAGAGATGCCACGACCGCGCTCCATGAGTAGATGGGAACGGGCACCAGATCCGGTACGTCGATGCTGGCCATCGCCAGAGTGAGGAGACTTCCAAGAGCCACGCCCAGGAGGCCCCCGATGGCGACGACTGCGAAGGTCTCGAGGAAGAACTCGACCAGGATCGCGCGACGTGTGGCGCCAACCGCCAGACACACGCCGATCTCTGGGCGCCGTTCGCGAACGGAATCGAGCATCATGCTCATGATCCCGATGCCGGAGATCATCAGGGTGGCCCCGGCCACCAGGATCATCAATCCGCGTTGGCGGTTGGCCGGCATCCGATTCAGCAACTCGACCGCGCTCCAGATCGAGATGGCCTCCGTGTCGGTAGGTGAAACACGCAATTGCTCGGCCAGGATCGCGCGAATCTCATGTCGCGTGGGATCGAGGAGCTTCCGACCGCGCAGCTGGAAGATCAAGGTGTTGAGGATCGGCTCATTCAGGACGGGATTGGCGAAGTGCACCAGATGGGTCGTGAGGGGAATCCAGATCTGGTCGTCGATGGGTGCGCCATCGCGGCTCAACTGGGTTCCGACGCGCTCGAGCACTCCGATGATTCGAAACGGCGTCCCCCCGAGACGAACCCAATTTCCGATACGCCCCTCGGCCCCAAGTAGATCCCGACGCATATCGTGGCCGAGGATCGCGACGCGGCGTCGATGCTCCAGATCGCTCGGTCGGATCGGCCGCCCCCCGGCCAACACGGCACCACGAATGACCATGCCCTCGGGCTCGACACCCCGGACTTCGGCATTCCGACCCCTCTGGCGAAATGCTGCAGCCGTGTAGCGGCGGGCTTCTCCGGCAATGAGCTCTGGCAACCGTGCGCGACGCCGCACCACTTCGAGATCGTCCGTCGTGAACCAGAGGATACGGCGATCGACGGCCGGGCTGAAATCTTCCGAGACACGCCCCGCCCACACGTGGCCCATATCCTTTCCGGCCCGGGAGAAGCCGTCCTCCAACATCTTGGAGACCCCCTCCCCCCAGCCGACCAGAAAGATCACCGAGGCGGTCCCCCACACGACGCCAAACAACGTGAGCGCCGATCGGAGCTTGTGAGCAACGAGCAAGCGCCAGGCCTGGCGCAGTGTCTCCAGGGACCCGTTCACGAAGCCTGCCGTTCGTCCCCGACCAGGAGACCATCCCGAATCAACACTCGTCGTGGTGCACGGCCCCCGATGCTGGGATCATGGGTAACGATCACCACCGTCGCCCCACCTGCGTGTACGCTCTCGAGCATGGCCAGGATCTCCTGGCCGCGATCCGTATCGAGGTTCCCCGTTGGCTCGTCTGCCAATACGAGAGAGGGTTCGTTCACCAGGGCGCGCGCAATCGCCGCCCGTTGGCGCTCTCCGCCGCTGATCTCGCCAGGCCTGTGGCTGGCTCGATGATCGAGTCCGACGCGCTCGAGGACGCGCAACGCCCGTTTCCGACGCTCGGCCCGTGGCACGCGCTGGTAGAAGAGCGGCAACTCGACGTTCTCGGCCAGGTCGAGCCGAGGCAGCAGATGGAAACTCTGGAAGATGAATCCGATCTCCCGACCCCGCAGGCGAGCCAGACCGTCGGGATCCATTCCGTCGACGTCGCAATCGAAGAGCCGATAGGAGCCAGACGTCGGCTGCGAGAGACATCCCAGGATCTCCATCAGCGTCGTCTTGCCGGAGCCAGAAGGGCCCATGACGGCAACCATCTCGCTGCGCCGGATGCAGAGGTCGACCCCTCGCAACGCCTGGACTTCCTCGGCCTGACCCGTCCGGTAGGACTTGTGCACGTCGACCAGTTCCAGCGCCGTACCTTCCGTCGGAAGCCCTACGGACGGGTTGGCGTTCATTGGAGCCGGACCTCTTCCCCTTCCTCGACCCCGCCCAGGATCTGGACCCGATCGCGATCGACGATGCCGATCGTGACGCTCCGACGGTCGAAGCCCTCCCCGTTCTGGACCTCGACGTAGATGTCGGCACCTTCGTAGCGCAGCGCCGTTTCTGGAACCCAGAGGGCAGCCTCGATCGTGTCAGCAACGATCTCACCATCCCCCGACATACGAGGGCGAAGCATCTTCGCGTCCAAATCGGTGATCGAAACCTCGACTTCGAAGTAGGTCACGTTCTGGATTCGCTCCCCCATCGGCGCGATCTCGCTCACGCGACCCTCGAAGATCCGATCTCCGAATGCTTCGGTCCGTATCCGGGCGACCTGGCCCACCACGACGCGCGCAACTTCGTTCTCGTCCACCAGGCCCTCGAGATGCAACGCTTCCGTGCCGGCGAGTGTCACGAGCAGGGTTCCGCCAGTGACGGCCGTGACCGGGGAGACCGCGCTGCCCTCCTCCTCGTGAACTTCGAGAACGCGCCCCGCCATCGGGGCCACTACGCTCGCATAGCCAAGCTGGGTGGAGAGCGTATCGAGCCTTGCCTGGGCCCGGGCGCGACTCGCCTGGGCCGTCTCGAAGCGAGATCGTGCATCGTCGAGCTTCTCGGCCGATGCCGCCCCGGTCTGCTCCAACTTCTCCGCCCGGTGCAAACCGATTTCTGCGTATCGGGTTTCTACGTTCGTTGCCTGCAAGGCGGCGCTGGCCTCTCTCACCTGGGCTCTCAGCAACTCCTTCTCGATCTCCACCAATACCTGGCCAGCTTCGACGAGTTCCCCTGCCTTGACGGGAATCCCCTCGATGATACCGGCAATCCGCGGCCGGACCTCGACCTCGACGGCGGGCTCTACGGTTCCCGTCGCGACGACCACCCTCTCGATCGAGCCCCGCGCCACCTTGGCGAGAGGCGCATCGGGTGCCTCCGGCGTTCCGCAGCCGAGCCAGACCATCGCCGTGACGCAAGCCAGGCTGCAGATAGGGGCATTCCAGAGAGCGTTGCGAGGCCGAACGATCAAGTGCGGCTCCTCGAGCAGGCGCGAGTTTCGATCCTACACGAACGATCCTCGGATGCACAACGCCGCCGCCCTACTGCACTGACGGGATATGGCGCCAGGTGGTGGTTTTCAGCCGCGACGACCGAGCCCAGCCGCGGTGTAGACCGCGTCGATCACACTCATGTTGAGCACCGCATCGCGAGCATGGGTCGGTACCGGGAGGCGATCTCGCACCAGGCGGACGAACGCTTCGAGCTGATGGGTGTAACTCGTGCGCCCCGGTTCGGTCTCACGGGTCACACCCGCCTCGTTGCGGATCGTCAGACGATGGAACCAATGGGGTGCAACAGGGTTGGTCACGTGCATCTCGCCCTGGGTGCCGATCACCCGTGCCCGCAACCGCGGCGGCGTGAACGCCAACAGAGAGGCCGTGAACGCAGCCGTGCGATCACCCGGAAAGAGCAGCTCCGCGTGCATGTAGCGATCGACGCCTGCACCCATGAGCTTCGCGTGGGCGGAGACTACCTCGGGCTCGGAATCGGCCAGGAACCGAAGGATGGAGATGCAATAGCAACCCATGTCCATGGTCGATCCACCGCTCAGCGCCAGGTTGAAGCGGATGTCGCGAGGCCTGGGAATCGGCAGGCACATGTCCATCTCGAAGTGGTGGGCCCGCCCCAGACGTCCGCTCAAGATCACCTGGCGCATCCGCTCCGCGAGCGGGTGGTAGCGCCAGTGAAAGGCCTCCATCAACGGTCGGCCCGTCTTTTCGGCGGCGTCGACCATGCGCTGCGCCTCATCGGCATTCGACGCCATGGGCTTCTCGCACAGGACCGCCTTGCCGGCTTCGAGCGCGCGGATCGTCCATTCGGCGTGCAGACTATTGGGGAGCGGGTTGTAGACGGCGTCCACGTCGGGATCGTCGATCAGCGAGTCGTAGCTCTCGTGCACCCTCGGCAGGCCGTGCTTGTTCGCGAAGGCGCGGGCACGCCCTGGCTCGCGAGCTGCCACGGCGAAAGCGAGAGCCTCGGGCACATCCCGGGCCGGCCTGATCAGCGCGGACGGGGCAATCGCCGCAGCACCCAGAATTCCGATGCGGAGGGGATCCGCCATGCCCCCATCCTACGCCCCGTACGCGCGTTCCACCATCCAGAAGATCCCCAAGCCACAGACGGCCGCTGTGCCGACCTCGACCACGACACGGTGGAAGTGTCCCTCGCGAATGTGGGTGACGGCCCGAAGGATGGGCCAGATCGCGGCAATGATGGCCAGCTGGCCGAGTTCCACCCCCAGGTTGAAGCCCAGCAGCGCCGGAAGCAGTCGACCCTGGGGGAGAGAGATGTCCATCAGCACGCCGGCGAAGCCGAATCCGTGGACCAGGCCGAAACAGAAGGCGATGGCGGCTCGAAGGCCCATGGGCGCATCGAGCCGCTCGAGCAGGGCGAAGTAACAGGCACTGAACAAGGCCAGGCCAAGAAGGGTCTGGAGCGGAATGGCGCCTACGCCGAAGGCCGCAGCCGCGGCCATCGCGAGCAACACGCCCACCACTGCAGTAGGAAGCGCCCTGCCCCTGCCGGAGAGAAGCCATCCGTTCTCGGCCGCGATCAAGGCGATCGACAATCCGATCAGCGCTTCCACGGCGCCCACTTCCGGCTGCACCCGACCAAGGGCCGCCAGGGCCAGGGTGATACTGTGGGCGATCGTGAAGCCGGTCACGATCGTGATGACTTCCCTGGCCCGCCTGGCGAGAAGCAGCAGCCCCAGCAGGAAAACCAGGTGGTCGTAGCCGCTGATGATGTGTTCCACACCAACGCGCACGTATTCGAGAATTCCGCTTCCGGTGGACTCGGTCACATCCTCTGGATCCCCGACGGGGAGGAGCCAGCTGCGCTGGGCCTTCGTCAGAACCCTCTCGACGACAGACCCGTCGGATCTCTTGAAACGGGCGAAGTGCAGATGATTGGGCGCCACCTCGCGCAGCAGATTGGTGGTCAGGGTCGGCGCACCCGGCCCCGGACACAGCAACTCCCATTCGAGCAGAGCCCTCTCCGGCGGTGAAGCCAGGGCCCGAGGCCCCGCGGCCAACGTGCATGCTTCGCCTTCCACCTCCACGTGAAGCGCATCGGGCAGGTAGCGGGCGAGCGGGCCCGGGATATGGGGAGGAGAAACGATGCCCCATGGCAGGCGCGTGAGTTCGAGTTGGGGGATTCGGAAACGCACCCGGACATCATCGCCGTCAATCTCCCAGGTGGAGTAGGACGTGCTGCGGGTATGAGCGCCGGCCGGGCCTGCGGCAGCCGCGATGAGCGCGGCCCAGATCGCGAGCATCAACGCGGGTCTCAAGGCGCCGTTTCCCCCAGTACGACATCGGCCCGCGCTCGGAGATCGTCGAGGTAGGTGCGCAGGGCACGATCCCCGGAGCGGCGCACCCACTCCTTGCGCACCAACTCGGAGATCTCTTCGTAGCTCGGGACGCGTTCCTCTTCACGATCCAACAGCAGGAAGACGTGGTAGCCAGTGCCGGACCGAACCGGTTGACTGATCTCGCCCTTCGACATGTCCATGACCGTGCGCAGTGCCGTAGGCCCTACGTACTCGCGAAGCTTCGCCGGCGGAAGAAGGGCATCAGGAACCGGTGAGACCTCCACATCCCCATGTGTCTTGCGAACCTCGGTGAGCGATTCGCCACCGACCCAGGCGGCGCGTGCCGCCTCCGCCCGCGCCTGACCTGCCTGATCGTCCTCACCCCGCCGTACGCGGATGAAGACCTGACGAACCCGCAAGCGGCCCGGTTGGGTGAAGAACCCCGCTTCCTCGGCATAGAATGCCCTCAGCTCATCCTCTTCGGTCGGTTGATCCTCCGCATCGACGACGACCATTCGAACCATGGCCGATGTGATGTTGGCTCGTACACGCCGATCACTCTCCACCAGGCCGAGTTCCATACCGCGCTGAACCAGAAGCTCTTCGTCGATCATCCGATCCAGAACGCGCTTGCGCATCTCGTCCGAGACGGCCTGACGCGTATCGCTCTCGAGGCCCGAAACGAGGCTCTGGAAGTCCTCGCTCGAAATGAGCGTCCCGTTCACGCGAGCGATCGCGGCCCCCGGGAGGGCGCCAACCGTCGGATCCGTCGACAGCAAACCCCAGGCAGCCACGGCGACACCGAGAACGGCCCCGAGGCCGAGCAGGACGACGGGCCGACGTTCCGAGAAGGGCTGTGTGCTCATGGGGCGGTGACCGTAGCCGAGCCCGCCCCAGCGTGTGGGCCGAAACGGGGGCTCCCCACGAAGCTTCCGGACGAAGATCGGGATACAATGCGGGGTCATGCCTCCTCCGTCCACCTTCGCAATGGTCCTCACCGCGCCCCGTCAGCTCGAAGCGCGCGACCTTCCGATCCCCGACCTGACGGACGACACCGCGCTGCTACGCCTCGAGGCCTGTGGAATCTGTGGCAGCGACTACGAGCAGTTCGAGGGAGCACTGCGGACACCCACTCCGGTCATCCCCGGGCACGAGCCCCTGGGCGTGATCGAGGCAATCGGTGATCGGGCTGCGGAGCAGTGGCGCGTCGATGTCGGCGATCGGGTTGCGGTCGAGAACATGATCTCATGCGGGCATTGCACGCGCTGCCTGGCCGGCCTCCGCCATCTATGCGAGCGACGGAAGATCTACTCCTACATTCCGCTGGCCGAACAACACGGCCTATGGGGGGCCTACGCCCATCACATGGTGCTGGCCCCGGGCTCGGTGGTGCACAAGATCGACGCCGCGTTGCCCCCAGAACTCGCGGTGCTCTTCAACCCGCTGGGTGCCGGCTTCCGCTGGGCGGTCGAGATTCCGCAGACGAAGCCCGGCGACGACGTGCTCGTGATGGGGCCCGGGCAGAGAGGCCTGGCCAGCGTGCTGGCGGCACGCCAGGCGGGTGCGAACAAGATCATCGTCACAGGCCTGAGTGCCGACGCCAAGAAGCTCGAGCTTGCCCGTGCGTTCGGAGCGGACGCGACGATCGACGTGGAACATGAAGACGTGCGTGAGCGCGTGCGGGAGCTGACCGACGGCCGTGGGGTCGACGTCGTGGTGGAAGTGACTTCCTACGCCACCACGCCGGTGACCGAGGCTCTCGACCTGGTACGCATGGGTGGCACCGTCGTGCTGGCCGGCGTCAAGGGATTCAAGGCGATTCCCGATTTCATCTCGGACAAGATCGTGATCAAGGAGATCCGCGTTCACGGCGCGATCGGCGTCACGTCTTCGGCCTATCGAAGTGGCATCCGCATGATCGAGGGCGGGCAGCATTCGCTCGAGAGAATGCACACCCACGAGTTCTCGCTGGAAGATGCGGAGCTGGCGATTCGTACGCTGGCTCGGGAAATACCCGGCGAGGATGCCATCCACTGCTCTCTCCACCCTCAGCCCTAGCCGCCGAACCTCGCTGATTTTCGCGTCATGAACCCCCGCCTGCTCGCCATTCCCGCCTTCGGATTGTTCGTCTTCGCCTTCTGGTGGAGCGGTGCGATCGGCGCCCTCGCCGATGCAGAACGCATGCATGCATTGTTGGCCGATTCGGGAGCACTCGGCCCTCTCCTCTACGTAGCGGCCTTTTCGCTGATCGAGCCTCTGGGCGTCCCAGGCATTCTCTTCATCGGCCCCGCGACGACCGTCTGGTCCTACTGGACGGTGGTGGGCCTCTCTCTGGCGGGGGCGGTGGGCGCGGGCATCGTTTCCTACATCGCCGCGCGTTGGTTCCTGCGTGATTGGGTGCAGGAGCACCTCCCGCCGCGCGTGCGCCGCTTCACGCGCCATGCGGAAGAGCGGCCCTTGCGGACCGTCGTACTCGTGCGGCTCGTCTTCTTCCTGGCGGCTCCCGCGCATTGGGCCCTCGGCATCTCGAACATCCGCTTCGTTCCCTTCGTTCTGGGCAGCGCGATCGGCTTCGCGCCACCCATGATGGTGCTGGTCTTCGGAACGGAAGCGGTGGTCGTCTACCTGCGGGAGAACGGGTTCGACTGGCGAGCTGGCGCAATGGCGGCCGTGGTCGCGGCGGTCCTGCTCCTGGGATACCTCTGGCGACGAGGCAACGGAAACGTGGAAGTTCCTTGATTCTTCGAGATGCTCGCCCGCAAGTCGAGAAGCCAGGGAACGTCCTCCCTCTTCCGCTGCTACGCTAACGGGATGCATTGGGCTTCCGTGGTCTCCCAGTTCCCGGATGCAGATCGTGCGGCCGGCGAGGCCTGTGATCTGTTGACGGAAAAGATGCGCGGTGCAACGCCCTCGCTGATCGTCGCTTTTGCTTCTGCGCATCACGCCGACTCGATACTCGGCATTGCCGAGCAGGTACGACGAGGCTTCCCGGATGCACTCCTCTTTGGTTGCTCTGCGCATAGCGTGATCGGTGCGGGGCGGGAAATCGAAGAAGGCCCGGGTATCGCGCTCACCGGCGCTCATCTGCCCGGGGTGGAACTTCACCCTTTTCACGTTCCGGCGGGGCGCCTCCCGGAGCTCCCGGTTCCGGGCGAAACGGACTTCCTGCTCCTCGGCGATCCTTTCAGCTCAGAACTCGATGGGCTCCTGGCCCAGCTCGATGAACGATTTCCTGGCCGAACGAAAGTCGGCGGGCTCGCAAGCGGCGCGCAACAGCCCGGCGACAGCCGGCTCTTCCTGGGCGACGAGACGATGCGCGCAGGCCTCACCGGTGTGGCGATCCACGGCAACATCGCTGTCGATACGATCGTCGCCCAGGGCTGCAGGCCGGTCGGCCACCCACTCTTCGTCACCCGGGCCGAGGGCAACGTCATCCACGAAGTGGATGGTGTGCCTCCGATCGAAGTACTGAACGAGCTCTTCGAACGAGCCGAGGATGCCCGGGAACGTGCGCTCTTCCAGTCGTCGATGTTCCTCGGCCTGGCCATGCGCCCTGCGGAAGACCAATATGGCCAGGGCGACTATCTGATCCGCAACCTGCTCGGTGCCGATGATGAAACCGGCGCGCTGCATGTCGCGGCGCAGATCGAACCGCGGCAGGTCGTACAATTCCACCTGCGCGACGCCCACACGGCAGACAACGATCTCGATGGCCACCTCGAGCGCTACCAGCAGTTGGGCTCCAAGCCTGGTGGCGCCCTGCTCTTCGCGTGTCTGGGTCGGGGCCAGGGGCTCTACGGGGTGCCCGATCACGATTCCGATGCGCTCCGGGAATCACTCGGCGAACTTCCGATCGGCGGCTTCTTCTGCAACGGAGAAATCGGCCCGGTCGGCAGCCGAACATTCTTGCACGGATACACCAGCGCGTTTGCCCTGTTCCGCTCGATGGCCAACTGAACTCGCCAAGCCGGCACGACGCTGGCGTGTGGTAGCGTGCCGGCCTGGAGGGCACGAAGTATGGGTGAGATCCTGGAGCTCGCAGAGCGGGCATGGCGAGGAGAACTCGAGGGCACGCAAGTCGCACCGGGCCGTGCCCTGGTCGGCTTCGAGGAGCTGGCGCCAGGCCTTGGCTTCATGTCGGCATTCTCGAATGTGGCCGCTCTCGCCACCGACGAGGGCCTGGTCTTCCTCGATACCAGCAGCTTGTTCCATGCGAGGCAGCTGCACGAGGGGATCCGCGCCTGGACCGACGCAAGGGTGCATACTGCCGTCTACACCCATGGGCATGTCGATCATGTATTTGGCCTGGGCCCGTTCGAGGACGAGGCACAGCAGAAGGGACAGCCGCGCACCCGGGTGCTCGCCCACGATGCGTGCCCCGCGCGCTTCGAACGCTACGTGCTGACCAACGGCTACAACGCCGTCATCAATCAGCGTCAATTCGGATTCCCTGAAGCGGTCTTCCCGAAGGAATATCGGCAACCCGATGAGACCATTGGTGGCGACCACACGATCGTCGTCGGGGATACATCGTTCGAGCTTCGCCACGACAAGGGCGAAACCGATGATCATTTGTGGATCTGGATTCCCTCCGAGCGCACGATCTACACCGGCGACCTGTTCATCTGGGCCTCACCCAATTGCGGGAATCCCCAGAAGGCCCAGCGCTTTCCTCGCGAATGGGCGCTCGCCTTGCGAAAGATGCAAGCCCTCGGAGCAGAAATACTCCTACCGGGCCACGGCCCGCCGATTCTCGGAAAGGAACGGGTGCACCAGGCATTGGACGAGAGCGCCAGCCTGCTCGAAACCCTCGTCGCGCAGACCCTCGCCCTGATGAACGAAGGCGCACGCCTCGATGACGTGCTGCACTCGGTCGTCATCCCCGATGCCTTGCTCGAACGGCCGTATCTGCGACCGACCTACGACGATCCTCGCTTCATCGTGCGCAACTTGTGGCGCCTCTACGGCGGTTGGTACGACGGAAACCCCGCCCACCTGAACCCGGCCCGAGAAACGGACCTGGCCAAGGAAATTGCCGATCTCGTCGGCGGAACGGAGGCATTGACCATGCGCGCCGAATCCCTCGCCGGAGAAGACCGCCTCGACCTCGCCTGCCACCTCGCTGAATGGGCCGTCCAGGCCTCCCCCGAGGACAAGAACGCCCAAGCAGTCCGCGCGACCATCTTCAAAGCCCGCGCCAAAGCCGAAACCAGCCTCATGGCCAAAGGCATCTACCGCGCCGCCGCTCGGGACTAGCGCAACAGGGGACACCCTTCCCTCAACACCGAAGCAACGGGTCGTTGCGCTAATCGTCAATTTGGTTGACAATCAGGAGATGAACCCTGGACCTCTCGCCTGGTCGATCACGGATCGCGTGGGATACGCGCATGCCCTGCTCGGTGAGATCGTCGAGGAGCGTGTTGCACCGCTCGGGCTGAGCCGGGCCCAGGCCGTTGCATTGGCGGTATTGGCAGAGTTCCCGGGCGGGCTCAGCCAGGCAGCCTGGGCGCGGCTCCAGGGTGTGAGTCGGCAGCACGCGCATACCCTGGCCAAGCGCCTCGAAAGCGAGGGCTGGATCGAAGGCATGCGGGTCGGTCGGGAGCGCCACCTGCATCTCTCGGGGAGGGGTCGTCGACGAATGGCCTCGTTCCGCCCAGGAATGGAGGCGCGACTCGCGAGAGCACTCGACAGCATGACCGCGGCAGAGCGGCGAGAACTACACCGGTTGTTGGGACGCCTGGTCGAAACCCTCGAGCCGGACGAACAGGGCTGATGTCGCTCTACCTGGTGCTCAAGACGCTCCACCTCGTAGCGGCCTGCATCTACCTGGGCGTCTCGGTATCCAATGGTTATGCCAAGACCCGGGCAGACGGCCGTCACGACCCACGTGCCGCCGCGCTGGCGCTCGACCTGGTCGTTGGCCAGAACCGCGTCTTCCTGCTGCCTGCGAGCGCAATCCTGCTCGCGACAGGGCTGGGGATGGCCTACGTCACAGGCCTTTCCTGGATGCGCGGCTGGCTGCTGGGCGCGCTACTGCTGTTTGTCGCGCTATCCGGTTTGTTGGGCCTGGCGATTCGAATGGAAGGCCAACTCCTGGCGCTCGCCGAGGACGCCGAACGGGAAGAGTCAGCACTACCCGAGGCCTACTGGCGGCTGAGCCGGCGCTGGTCCGCCCTTGGAGGAATCGCCACGCTGGGCATTCTGCTCATGCTGGCAACCATGGTCGGACGGATGAACCTGATCGGCAGGTGAAGAATGACACTCCGAAAGCTACGCGACGCGAGCCCGCCCCAGGGTTGGTCCCGCAGATTCTACCGGGCCCCGATCGTTCTCTATCGGATGGGCCTCGGCGGACTGCTCGGCAGACGCTTCCTACTGCTGCACCACGTCGGAAGACGTAGTGGCCTCGCCCGCCAGGCCGTGCTCGAGGTCGTGCGCCACGACCCGGCCACCCACACCTGCATCATCGCATCGGGCTTCGGCGAAAGAGCCGATTGGTTTCGCAACCTGATGGCGCAGCCCGAGACCCGGATCGAGCTCGGCTGGAAGAAGATCGACATCCAGGCGGAGCGACTTCCTCGGGACGAGGCGGAACGTGAGATGCTGGACTACGGCCAGCGCAACCCACGGGCCGCCAAGATGGTCGCGAAGTTGATCGGCTACGAGCACGACGGAACCGATGAAGACCTGCGTAGCCTCGCGGGAGTCCTTCCCTTGATCCGCCTTCAACCGCGGGGCGCCGGTTCCCGCCAGCCCCCGGTCACGGGGTGACGACGATCTTGCCGAACACCTCCCGGTCTTCGATCAGCCGCTCGGCCTCGCGAACCTCTTCGAGGGGCATGACCTTGTCGATCACGGGCACCAGGGATCCATCCTCCGCGTCGCCCAACAAGGTCGTGATATCGCTGCGACGCCAGCCGTTGGATCCCATCAGATTCTGTTCGAAGGTCCAGACGTAGCGGACGTCCACCTTCTCATCGAAACCCGCGGTAGCCCCGCACGTCAGCATGCGCCCGCCGACCTTCAAGCAACGGATGGAATCGACCCACGTGCCGCCGCCGGTGCTGTTGATCACCAGATCCACCCCGCCGGTGCCGTAGACGCGAGGTTTGTCGACGATGCTCCAGACCTCCTTGCGCATGTCTTGATCGACGTAGTTGATGCCGTGATCGGCACCCAGCTCCTCCAGCCTATCGAGCTTGTCCTGGCTGCCTGCACAGGCAATCACCTTGGCACCCGCCTTCTTCGCCAGGAGCACACAGGCAGTACCCACACCTCCAGATGCGCCCAGCACGAGCGCTGTCTCCCCGGCCTGGATCTGTCCCCTGGTGACCATCATCCGATGGGCCGTGGCGTAGGCCAGGGGAATGGATGCGGCGACCTCGAAGGATACGGAAGGCGGTATCGGAACGAGTTGTGAAGCATGCGCCACGCAGTACTCCGCTCGGCCCCCATCGAAACCTTCACCGATCATTCCGCCCGCCGTCTCGAGAATCGGGAAGGGGTCGACCAGCACGCGATCCCCCTCCGACCACCCCTGCACCCCGTCGCCCAACGCTTCGATCTCACCTGCGATGTCGGAGCCGATGATCAGCGGCAGATCCAGCTTGATGCCCTCCATCCCACGGCGGCTGAAGATGTCGTGGTAGTTGAGCGAACACGCTCTGACGCGCAGGCGCACCCAACCCTCCGGGACGGTGGGCTTCGGGTAGGCCTCCTCCAGGATGATCTTCTCCAGCGGACCGTGTTCGTAGACGACTGCAGCTCGCATGGTCATTCCGATTCCTCCACCCGGCGATCGGGCGATCAGGCCGGCCCTTCAACGCCCTTCATCCGCAGGAGCTCACCGGGGACTGTCCACTTCACTCCTCTTGGCAGCCATATATCTGGAAAATATATCTTGCCATTATATCTTCTAGACGATAAATTCCGATCATGGCTGGACCGAACCGCACCCATTTCGCGATCCTCGGCTTCCTCACGCTCGGGCCCATGTCCGGCTACGACATCAAGAAGCTGGTCGAGGAGAGCACCGAGAACTTCTGGAGCGAGAGCTTCGGCCAGCTCTACCCGGCCCTGCGGAAGCTCAGCGAGGATGGCCTGATCGAGAAGCAGGCCACTGCCAGTGAGGGTGGGCGGCCGCGCCATATCTATTCGATCAACGACCAGGGGCGCGCGGCACTGGCCACCTGGCAACAGGAGCCGACCGCACCGCCGCCTGTCAGGATCGAACTGCTCCTCAAGCTCTTCTTCGGTGCGAACTGCGACCGGGCGACGAACCGAAGACAGGTTCTCGCCTACCGCGAGCAGATGGTGCGCGACCTGGAGCGTTACCGGGAAATCACGGAGCGCCTCCACCGCGACCGCTCGGGGAATGCGGAACTGCCCTACTGGCTGCTGACGCTCCGGTTCGGCGAGCGCGACCGCGCCGCGCATATCGCGTGGTGCGATGAGACATTGGCTGTCCTGGATGAGCTCCCCGATGGCGGGAGCCAGGCCGGCGAAGAAGGAGACCCCTCATGGCAGCAATCGACACGAACTGGGACGTAATCGTCGTCGGATCCGGCCTCGGCGGACTGACCGCCGCAACGCGAATGGCCAAGGCCGGGCTGCGCGTGCTCGTGCTGGAGCAGCATGTGTTCTCAGGAGGCTACGCTCACCACTTCCTCCGCAAGGTACGGGGCACGAAGATCGTCTACGACTTCGATGTCGCGTTGCACCAGACCGGGAATCTCGCTCCAGGGCGCGATATCCACCGCATGCTCACCGATCTCGGAGTGCTCGAACGCATCGGGCTCAACCGCTTCGAGACTGCCTACCGCACCTGCGGGCCCGCCCACGACCATCAGATCCCGGCGGATGCCGATGCCTACGAGGCCCTGCTCTGCGAATCCTATCCGGAACACGCCGGCGGCCTCCGCGATCTGTTCGCGACGCTGCGCAAGATCGACGCCAGGGGCGCCGACGGGCTCTCGGAGGCGGCGATGGCCTCGATGGGACTGACCCTCCAGGAAATGATCGAGGCGCACTTCCAGGACGAGCGCTTGATGTCGATTTTTTCCACGCTCTGGGGCTACGTCGGCCTGGTCCCGTCCCAGCTCTCGGCTTTCAGCTACGCGATGATGTGGTGCAGCTTCCATTTCGGTGGCTGCTTCTACGTCAAGGGAGGCGGCCAGGCGCTCTCCGATGCGTTCGTCTCCATCATCGAGGAGAACCGCGGGAAGGTCCTCCTCAACACCGAGGTCACTGGCATCGTCACGGAGGGCGGGCGCATCGTCGGCGTGGACACGAAGAAGCGCGGTAGCTTCCGCGCCCCCGCCGTCGTCAGCAATGCGGCGGCTCCCCTGACCTTCGAGCATCTCCTCGATCGCCCGGAGCTCGCCGAAGCAGACCGGAAGATCGGCGAAGCGCTACCGCTCGCGTGCTCGATCCATCAAGCCTACGTGGGGATTCGCGGGGACGCCGCGAAGCTCGGTCTCAGCGACCGCGGCGCGTTCTACAGCAATTCCTACGACCTGGACGCCGAATGGGATGCGCTCGAACGCGGCGACTACCGTTCCCAGGGCTGGATGATGGGCAATCACGACCTCGCCGACCCGGGCCACGCACCGGAGGGTCGGTCCATCGTCCACGCAACCGTGATGGCCGACGGCCGCCTCTGGGCCGATCTCGACGAAGCCGAGTACCGGGAGCGCAAGGGCGATCTCGAGGAATACCTCATCGATCGACTCGCCGAAGCCATTCCCGATGTGCGCGAGCGCATCGAGATCTGCGAAACGGGAACTCCGCACACGATGAGTCGCTACTCGCTGAACCCGCTCGGCTCGATCTACGGCTATTCGTTCAGCCCCACCAGCCACAGCATCCACCGCCCCCAACCGAGAACGAGCGTTCCGGGCCTGTATCTGGCCGGTGCCTGGACCTTCCCCGGCGCGGGCTTCACCGGCACCATGATCTCGGGCCATCACACGGCGGGGCTCGTCTTCGAAGACATCGAGGGGAGAGCGGCAGGAAGCAAGGATCGGTGATGGAGGCGTTCTTCGTCCACGTGGGCAGCTTCGTCGCCGTGATCGTCTACTTCGTGACACTCGGCCAGGCCTCGGATCCGGAGGCCGGTGTCGGCGTGGCCCTTCCCTTGGCGCTGGCTGTCATGACCGGCTACATGCTGCTCGCCCGACGCGTCCGCCTGCTCAAGCAATTCGACTTCGGTCTATGGATGATGTTCGCCCTGGGTACCGCGTCCGTGCTGGGAGGATCCGAAAGCGCGCGGAGCCTGTTCGCAAACTACTCACCCGCGATCCTCTTCTGCACCCTGGCGGCTGTAGCCCTGGTTCCGGTGATGCTCGGTCGCGAACCGTTCACGGTCTTCTTTGCCCGCCGGGGAACACCGGCCTGGCAACAGAAGACACGCGACTTCGTCATCATCAATCGCATCATCGCCTGCTGGTTCGGCTTGCTCTTCCTGACGGCAGCGGCCCTCGTCGCGTGGGCCCCCCACGATTTCCGCTTCTCGATCCTCTACCCGAACCTGCTGATATTCGTCGTCGGACTTCCGACCCAGCTGTGGTTCCCGCCCCTCTACCTCAGGATTTTCGGGCCCCATCCGCCCGAAAGCGTCGAGACCGCGATCCTCGGAATGCCGCTCACCTTCGACGCGAAGGCCGCGAGCGATGCGCGAGCAACGATCCAGTTCCATGTGAGCGGTGAAGAAACCGGCGACTACTGGCTACGCGTGGGGGATGGCACCTGCGAGAGCTCGGAAGGCGAGGCCCCCGCCTCGGACCTCGTGATCCACACCCCTAGTCCCTTGTATCGACCAAAGGCGGAAGTGTTGTCATGCTAAGCACTGCGTCCCCCGCAGCCAATCGGTTCTCGCCGTGTCGCGGGCCGATTCATGGGGCCCGTATGTCGAAGAAGCGGTATCGGATTGACTTGAC
>JAAETT010000423.1 GCA_024228115.1 bacterium | reverse complement strand
TTATTGTTTGCACAAAAAAGGGGCCCATGGGTGGGGCCGGGCCGCCAAATCCGATCAACTCTACACACAGATATATAGGCGATGATTAGACGCCTGTTCGATCAGCACCAAAAAAAAACTACTTGTAAAAATTTTTTACTGCATGTCAAAAGTCATAAATAAGGCGCTAGGTAATAATATATTGCGCCAACCGCCACGTTCACAAACCCAAGCGTTAAGCTCAATATCTAGCACCGATCCCAACCAACTGCCTACCAAACTACTTCTATCGTTTCCTTCACGCGCCATTCTAATCGCTACAACTCCCGCATAAACAAATAACGCGATTACACGTTCTAAGCTAACATTTTCAATTAGACCCCAGGCAATACAGAAAAAATCGGTTATATTCTCGCAATGCCTGCTTAATTCGATCAATTCATTTTCATTTTCACTCAAAAATTCATTGCATAAACAACGTATTATAATTCTTTCTACTAACGATGACGGCGGTAAATCAACTTGCCCATAATTAATCAGATTATTTCGCACAAAACAACTATTTATATAATCCTCTGCTAACACATAAGCCGTTGCATCGTCGCACTGCATTTTTAAAATTCATAAACATGTGTCCAATGCGTTTTACATAATAAATTCAATAGTTTTCCTCTTATACGTGGTTTTGTTCGCTCAAGAATACCTAAGGTTCCGTTATTTTCAACAATGTAACACAATAATGCGTGTGCATCGTAGTCCAGTTGTAAATTATTCAACAGCGCGCTGCTTAAAATATTTGCATCCACACTTGATCTGCTCATAACAATGTCGATTTTTTTCCTCTGCGTTGCACACGATCGGTCTTCGCATATATGCTGCTGCTGAATGCTATTGTCGGTACACGCGTTGCAAAAAGTATGTTTGGGCAAGTCTTCGACTTTTTGCAGCAAAAGCAGCGCCACCACCGATGTAATACTGTCTTCCGTTACTGTATGTGGTACTGCAAAAAAGGCTGATTTTTTGTAAAATTATACTGAGGGGTTTTTGTAAAAGTTTACCTAATGTTAATTGATGATCGATCGCTGTATGTGGTACTGTAAAAAAGCCTGCTTTTTTTGTAAAATTATATTGAGGGGTTTTTGTAAAAGTTTACCTAATGTTAATCCGCTTGCGGTTAATTGATGATCGATGGGTGGTTGATAACTGCCCTTTTTTTCCCACTCATCCTCGTCGTCAACTTCTTCGAACCGGTCTGGCGGCACTGAAAATAAAACCTGTTGGCTACCCTTTTTGATTTTTTGGTAAAATATTTTTTTACTGCACGTCAAAAATCATAAACAATACACAAAGTTTTCGCACTGCATTTTTAAATATCATTATTAACCACTCG
>JAAETT010000422.1 GCA_024228115.1 bacterium | reverse complement strand
CCGTCAAGTCAATCCGATACCGCTTCTTCGACATACGGGCCCCATGAATCGGCCCGCGACACGGCGAGAACCGATTGGCTGCGGGGGACGCAGTGCTTAGCATGACAACACTTCCGCCTTTGGTCGATACAAGGGACTAGGTACGCCATCATGTCGCTCTCGCCGAGGATCTTCCTGAGAGCCACCAGCGTCCCCGCAAGCTGGCCGCCAATCTCCACGGATTCGTGGAACGCAATCTCGGCGGCCCGGTCCCAACACCACGTGTCTTCAAAGGCTTTGATCTGCGCGGTCGACTTCCTTCCGCGCTTGTCATCAAAGAGGATGTTGTAGTCCTTTCCACTCTGGAAAGGCGGATCCAGATAGACCAGGTCAACGGACTCGTCCTTGACGTGCCGGCGCAGCACATCGAGATTGTCGCCGTAGTAGAGGCGCCCATGGATCGGACTGGAAGGCTCCGCGTCAGCCACGCGATCCGGCTCGGCAGGGGCCACGGTTGAGTAGTCCGCGGGGTCTTCGCGGTCGGCAGCGCCGGGGATGGTCTTGGGCGGGCGCGCACGCGTCTGCTTTGCGTGCTTGCGGCGGCGGGCGGCCATGGAGGAACCTCGCGGGGGGAGGCTTCTGGATCAAACGCTGTTTCGGCCTAGGGGATGTGCAAGGTCTCATCGGCCGTCCCCGCGTGCAACTGTTCGCTTTTCCCCGCGGGTCTGTGGCGTCCCTCCGGGGTAGGACACCACCAGTAGGAATTGAGCCCAGTCTTCGCAGGGCGGATTGCTTGGGGCGACCCCTCTCCCTTTGAACGATATGCTCCCCATGTGGAACGGCACGGCAGAGCCCGGATCTAGTTTGGCAACGAGCAGCAACGACCCCGTCGTCTTGTTGGGTGCCGGCCATGCGGAGGCCTTGGGCCTGCTGGAGTCGGAGGCTCCGGAGGGCCGGCGCGCCGTCCGCGTGGAAGCCGATGGCCTCGAGCCTGCGGAGTTCGCAGCGGCCGTTCTTCGCCGCCTCCGCATCGAATCCGAAGCCCAGGATCCCTGGCGTCGCTTCGAGGAAGCTGTCCGTGACCTCGGTAACGATGGCTTGTTGCTCCTCGTTTCCGGGGCTTCCGGCATGCTGAGTTCTACGGCCGCGGAGCTCCGACGTTGGATCGATCGTCTCGCCGGGAACCTGCATGTCGTCCTGGCCATGGGTCCGCCGAATGAAGCATTGCTTGCGGAGCTTGCTCCGATTTCCGCCGAGATCCAGGTCGGCGTGCTTGGCCCGAAGCCCGCAGCCGTGAGAGCCCGGCGACTGCTCGGAGAACCTCCGCGCGGCGAACGAAGTACCGGAGCGGTCACGATGGCTCAGCTCGCGAAGGCACGCCGACGCCGAACGCCGGGCCCCGAGCAAGGTCTCACGCCCGGGAGGGCGCCTGGCGAGCCCGAGCCCCGCCCTGTCCACACCCCCGAGAAGAGCGGCCTGCCCCCGCTGAATGCACCCTTCCCGGCTGACGAGGATGTCAGGTGGCCGGCACGGGAGCTTCACCCGCGGCGAGAGCCTTCCGCGACGAATTCCGACGAAGAAACGCCGGTTCCGAGGGTTGCCTGGCGCCGCGCGTTCATGAGCATCGCCGCAACGCTCATGGTGATCGGTGCAGTCTGGTGGGCCCTGGCGCCTGAGCCCTACGTCGACCGGGCTGGGGATCGGGAGCCCGTCCGCTCCGAGGTAAGCCAAGAGCCGCAAATCCAAGAGGGTCTGCCTCAGGTGTCGGTCGGCCCGCCGCAGACCGAGCCCGTCCCGAAGCCGGCACCGAGCCCAGGAGCGGGCGCCGTCCTGCCCCGGCCCGTTCCCGAGAAAACTGCGGAGCCGACCTCGGAAAACCAGGTTCGAGACGAAAAAACCCCCGCAATCCAAGCTGCTTCCCTGCTGATCGTTGAGGATTCGGTGGAACCCGAGCCTGGACAGCAGCCGCTACCGGCTGCTCCCATGGTGGCTTCGGGCGCGCCCGGTTCAGCCAGTCAGCCACCTCCTCCGGAAGCGCATGCATCGGAACCCCTGGCAGGAACACGGTCCGAGTACGTTCCACCGATCGTCCACGATCCGAAACGTGTTCCGGAAATCCTGCGCATCGGACCGCCCTCGTCGGCCGCCGTCGCCGCATCAGCCGACGGACCGGGGTCCCCGGGCGCCGTGGATGCTGACCTTCTCGCGGTCACCATCGATGCCGAGCCGGTGGCTCGCATTCACGTCGACGGTCGGCTTCTCGGCCAGACGCCGATTGCGGATGCACGCCTTCGGGAAGGTCTGCACAGCTTCAGCATCGAGTTCGAGAACGGCCAGGTCAGCGAGCGCAGTGTTCGTGTGGACACGGCCAACCAGAGCTTCCTGTTTCGGCTCGTGCCTACCGGTTCTCGATCACCACCTCGACCCGGCGATTGAGCCTGCGCCCTTCCCGGTTGTCCCTGCCGTCGGGATGCTTGTTCGGGGCCGAGGGCCGGGTCTCGCCGAGCCCCTGGGAGGTCAGCCGCGCAGGGTCGATCCCTGCCTTCCCCAGCGCGTTGGCGACCTTCTGGGCTCGACGAAACGAGAGGTCCAGGTTGTAGGCTGCGTCGCCTATGGCATCCGTATGGCCCTCGACCAGAATGGGCCGTACTTCCGGGAATTCCGAAATGACGGCCGCCATCTTCTCGGCCCGGCGCTCGGCCTTGGGCGTGAGGACGTCACTATCGAATTCGAACAAGACATCCGGCACCAGAACCACGACACCCCGCTCGGTGACCACCGCCTGGATTTCTTCCTCGGCGAAGGCGGCAACCAGGCGTTCGTTTTCTGTACGGCCTGCGCAGCCGGATGCGAAGACCAGGAGAAAGAACAGGTAGACGATGGACTTCATGGTTTCGCCGCCTCCTCCAGAGGTTCGGGAATCCGAACTCCCCCCGCAGGCGGAAACGTCTCCGCCTGCACCGGCTCGAAGCGGTCGGAGACTCGCTTCGAATCCGGTTGTTCATGGTCCGCTTCAAGCGGCACTTCAGGTGCGGCCTCAGGGGGCTCCGCCGAAACCTGCGGCAGCGCGGAACCCGGCTTCTCGGATGGAGTGACCATGATCGTCGGTGCTGCGCAGCGCTCCAACGATGGCGCCCAGCTTCCGTCGCCGAGGATCGCGCGAACCCGATAGCAAGCAGAGGCCCCCGGGGCGACATCGTCATCGATGAAGCGGCGGGCTTCGGGGCCGACGCGAGCAATCAGCGCGGGGGTCGTCTCCTCGCCCTGACGACGCTCGATCACGAATCCCAGCACCGGTTCCTCTGGCGCGCGCCATTCGATTTCGAGCTCTCCGGCTCGCACGCTCGAAGCGCCCAGGATCAGTCCAACGCCGATGACCAGTCCATGCAGCCTCTTGTGACGCTGCTCGGCGGAGAGCTGTCGAGCCTTCCAGCTCACGTACGGGCCCCTGCCGGCGACGATCCCAGGGAGAGCCAGAGCCGAAGGAGGTGACGCCCGCCCTGCCCCGCTGCGTCCTCATAGGCGGTGCGTGCGTGAAGGACTGTGTGGTTGGAGATGAACTGCATGTCGCCCGGTGCCAGCTCCATATCGAGATGAATGCCCGGAGAATGAGCGATCTCCTCGTAGAGGTCGAGGAGTTCCTGCTCGTATTCCGTGAACGCTGAAACCTCCGGATGGCGGGGAGCAGAGCGGAAGTAGTCGGTGTGATAGAATATGCGGAGTTCTCCTGCCGCATGGCGGCACGGCGCAACCGGGATCCAGCCCTGTTGGCCCGGCCGGATGTCGAGTGCGAAGGGTTCGTAGAGACGAGGGACCAGATCAGGCCGGCGGCTGAGGAGCTCGTTGTAGACGGTCACCGAGCTGGCGATCCGGCTCGCGCCTCCTCGGCGCGCGGTGCGAAGGCAGAGGAGCCCCACCGCGTCGCAGTGGAACGCGATGTCACCGGCCGTCCGGTAGCGCCGCACGAAGGGATCTCCTGCGTCCTCTCCGGTGTCGACGACATGGCCCAGCAGGTCGCCCTGGGTGTTCTGGGCGCCGGGCCAGCCGAGGTGCAGGCCGAATCCCCAGAAGACCAGCCCGGCCTCTTCGTCCGTGAGGCCCGCAATCGGCATCCCCGAGACCGCCAGGAAGCCTCGTCCCGTCGCAAGCTCCTCTCGCCAGCTGGCGATCTGCGCCTCGAGCCCCGGAATCGGAAAATCTGCCGCCGAGAGCTGAGCTTGGGGTGTTCCCGTAGAGAGTGCCCCTTCGAGTGCCCGTTCCAACTCGCCGGCTTGAGCCGTGGTGAGTCGCGTCCGCCAGTCGTCCTCCTTCAGCTCATCGCCGCGCCAGGCGGCCGGAACCTCGAGCCGGCGTTCGCAGATGCCTTCGTGAGGCCTCTCGAAGAAGTAGTGGCGGGCCTGTGCGGCATACGGTCGGTAGAGCTCTTCGGCCATCCCCAGGCAGGGTAGCCACCTGGGTTTCCGTGGGTGTCCCGAGCCGGGGTTTCCCCGGATGCTGTGTGGGGCAGACGCTGGGGTTCGGCCCCTCTGGGGGCGGACTCCAGCGCACGCGGCTTCTGATCGATACGACCGGGTAGGAAGGCGTGCGCTCTCACTGGAATTGCGCGCGGACACGAGGTGGTGTTTGTCCCCGAAGACCCGTTTTGCATTCGCGCTTGGAATGGCACTGCTGCTTTCGGGCCGCAGCGTGGCTACGGATTACTACGTGCGCACCAGCGGGAGCGACGGCAACCCGGGCACGTCGGCCGCCGCAGCGTGGCAGACGGTTCAGCATGCCCTGGACACCATGGTCCCGGGCGACACGACGTACGTCGGGGCCGGCACGTACGTGGAAGCGGTTCGTAGCGTTCGCAACGGCACCGCGGGTGCACCCATTGGGCTGATCGCGGACACCACCGGAGCCTCCACGGGAGATGCCGGGACGGTGGCGCTTACCCGCGCCGGCCAGGATGTCGTCCGTGTGACCCACGCCCACCATCTTCTGCGCGGTTTCAGCATCAGCGGCGGCCGCGACGGGCTCGAAACCGTCAACGCCGATGGGCTCGTGCTCGATCGGGTGGTGGCAACGAGCAACGGCGATGACGGCTTCGACCTCCACAACACGGATGCCACGCTCACCGATTGCACGATCGATCGTGCGCTGGCAACGGGTCTCGAAGTCACCGGCTCGGGCAACATTTCCCTTTCGGGGGCGAACGTCATCTCGAATTCCGGCGTGTATGGCGTCTTCAGCCAGGATGTGACCTTGAAAATGGCTGGAGGCACGGTTTCCGGGAACCGCAGGGGAGGAATCCGGTGCCGACGCGGAAGCCTGTCGGTCGACGCTGCGACGGTCAAGGACAACAGGAGAGACGGCATCCGATGCGACCGGGCGACCGTGACGGTTTCCGACTCGACGTTCTCGAACAACCGTACGCTGGGGATCAGGGCCGAGCGGTCGGGATCACTCACCGTTCTCGGTACGAGCATCTCGAGCAGCGGAAGCCATGGCATCTATGCAAAGGCCGTCCCCGTCGATGTCCGCTCCACCCAGATCACCAAGAGCCGGCAGAACGGAATCGTCGTCTTGAATGCCCCGAAGGGGTCGGTTCGGGACGTGAAGATCAGCTCGAGCGGTGCGCGGGGCATCCTCGCCAGAAGCTCCAAGCTCGATCTGGTCAGTGTCGCGATCACGGCGAGTGCTCGCGACGGAATTCTCGCCACGAGAGGCGGGAGCCTCGGGATCTTCGACTCCACCATCGAGAAGAGCAACAACGATGGAATCGAGGTGAACAAGGTCGAGCTGAAAGTCGTGAGCTCCCTCATCAGTGGCAGCCGCGGTCGCGGCGTCTTCGTGAGGGGGGCAAAGGGTGGCCTCTACTCGACGCAGGTCCTCGACGGCAGGAGCCACGGCGTGGATCTCCTCGGAGCCAAGAATTTTGCGCTCGTCAACTCGGTCGTCGCACGAAATGGCCGGCACGGTATCTATGCTCGCAGGGGAGCAAAGGCGAACATCTGGCATACGGTCGTCGCGGACAGCAAGGTGGCCGGCGTCCTGGTCGCCGGCGGTACGACCTTCCTCACGAACTCGATCGTGGCCCGGAACCGCCTGGGGCTCTACCTGACGGGGAAGAAGTCCAAGCTGAAACATGGCTACAACGTCTTGTGGAAGAACCGTCGAGATTTCCTCGGGACCGCCGCCGGAACGGGAGAGCTGCTCGCGGATCCGGCCTTCACGAGTTCGACGGATTTCCACCTGCTTGCAGCTTCGCCCGCGATCGATGCGGGAACGGACGCGAGCGCGACCACCGTGGTGGACCTCGAAGGAAACGCGCGACCGGAAGGGGCAGCCTATGACATGGGCCCCTATGAGCTGGCCATGCTTCCGGCCGTGGATCACTTCACCGTCAGCCATGATGGCCATGGCGTCTACTGCCTGGGGGAGACGATCCGGGTTTCCGCGATCGATTCCTTGGGGGCGGTCGTGGACGACTATACCGGGGCCATCACGCTGGATACGCAGACCGGGAATGGAACCTGGGAAGCGACGGCTGCCAACCTGGGCGGCTTCGGCGATGCGACCCCGGATGACGGCATCGCAACCTATGCGTTCGCGGATGCCGACGATGGCGTGGCGGAGTTCACGCTGACCTACTTGCAGGGCGGTACCCCCGTCGATGTGGACACCTTCGAGACGGCCAACACCGCCCTGCGGGACGACGATGCGGAAGGAACGATCGTATGGTCTCCGAGCGGTTTCGTGGTCACCGCCAACGCCCTCTCCAATCCACCGCCGGCGGTGATCAATGATCCGATTCCCACCCAGACCGCGGGCAGCGTGTTTCCGCTGCACATCACGGCCTACGGCCAGACACCCACGGATCCGACCTGCGGGGTGATCGAGTCCTATACGGGGGCACGCCCGGTTTCCTTCTGGGGTAGCCACCTCGACCCTGGCACGGGCACCCTCCTCCCAACGATCGACGCTGCGACCATCGGCAGCAGTCAAGCAGCTGCGTCAGCTCAGAAAGTGATCTTCTCGAGCGGCCACGCGATCGTTTCTGCGAAATACAAGGACGTCGGACGCATCCAGATCGACCTGGCCGATCTCACGGTCACCGAGCCTTCAGGCGGGATTCCAGGTGCGACCGGAGACTTCGTCGTACGGCCTGCTGAGCTCGAAATCGCCGCGATCCGTCGGCCCGATGCCACGTCGAATCCAGCAGTTTCGGTTCCGACAGGCGCCGTATTCGTTGCCGCGGGAACCCCGTTCGAAGTCGACGTTCGCGTCCTCGACGCCGAGGGAAGCCTGACGCCGAATTTCGGGCAGGAAGTCAGCCCCGAAGGCCTCACGATCCGGGCGTCGACCCTGGTTGCACCTGCAAGCGGCCGCAACGGAACTTCCGGAGCCGGCACGATCCTGAACGGCTCCAGTTTCTCGGCTGTCACGCCAACCGGGACCTTTCGCGGCTCGAGCTTTGGTTGGGACGAAGTCGGCGCAATTCGGCTCGAGGCGAGCGTGACCGATGGGAGTTACCTCGGCACCGGACCGTTCGTCGGTGGAGAATCCGGCACGGTCGGTCGTTTCACCCCGGCGTCCTTCGATGTCGCGCTGAATGCGCCCAGCTTCGAGAGTGCGTGTACCCCCGGTGCCTTCACCTACGTGGGCCAGGAAGTGGCTTTCGCCGCCGGACTCGAACCAGAAGTCACGGTGACGGCCTTGAACGCCCAGGGGACGACGACCGAGAACTACACCGGGACCTGGTTTCGCCTCGACGCGGCAAGCCAGACTGGTTTGGCCTTCCTCGCCGCCTCGGGAGCCCTCACGGCCGCCGGGCCCAATCCGCCGACCGTGAGCCCGCTGGGCTCTGGGCGGGGCCGGGTGCGCTTCGACAACGGTCCCGACGTTGGATTTCAGCGAACGGCCCCCGTGGCTCCCTTCGACGGCGAAATCGAGCTTCGTTTCGATCTCTTCGACCAGGATGGCGTGGCTCCCACCAGCGCCAACCCGGTGCGCTTCGGCCAGGCCGCAGCCGGTCTCGGCATCTCGTTCAGCGCGGGAAAGGCTCAGCGTTTCGGGCGCATGGTCATCACCAATGCTCATGGTTCCGAACTCACCACACTCGGCGTGCCACTTGGCAGCGAGTTCTGGAACGGCAGCGCCTTCGTCGATCACACCGCTGATGTCTGCACGACGGCGGCTACGGCCTGGCTCGGCCTCACGCCTCAGCCCGGAAGTCTTTCGACCTCACCTACCATCGGCAACAACCCGCTGATCGCCGGAGATGCGGGGCTGGTGCTCTCACCGCCTGGTGTGGGTCAGACCGGCCACGTGGACCTCCTCTTCGACCTCACCACCGGAACCGGGGCCGATCTGCCGTGGCTGTTCGGTGATTGGAATGGAGACGGTGGTTGGCTCGAGAGTCCGACCGGGCGCGCGACGTTTGGCATCTTCGCTGGTGAAGGTCGGACCATCTACGTGCGGGATGCCTACTGAACGGCCCTGCCCCCGCGCTAGCTCCCCTGGTGGAGACTCGCGCGAACCCGGCGACGCACATAGTCCGCGCTACCGAACGAGCCGTATTCGCCCACCGAATCGAGTTCAAAGATCGTCGATGTGGTTGCGGCTTCGACATGGGCCGTACTGGTGCAACTGACCGCCACACTGAAGCCTTGAAGGCCCCCCTCGGTAAGGGTCAGGGTGGTATTCGGCGGACAGGCACCCGCCGAGATCGCGTTGTGAGCCGCCCACTGAAGGCCGCTTCGCGCGGCTTGATCCGCACGCAGCGCCTGCAGGGAGAGGCTTGCCGTCCTGCGCTGCACGCCGCTGAGCGAGATCATTGCGAGACCCGAAGCGGCCAGGACGATGAGTACGAAGATCGCAGTCACCAGACCGAAACCCTGCTCGCGCTGCCGCCTCACGGCGCGTTCTCCACATGGATCTGGTGCAGGAGAGTGACGGTCTCGGTTCCCTCCGTCACTCCCAATTCCATCGTGAGCAGACCGGAGCGGCTCGAGGTGCCCGCGACGTAGGTGAAGATGCAAGCGCTCACACCCTCGACCACCAGAGCACTCGAACCGCCCGCGAGTGGGGCGGCAGCCGGATTGTTGGGCTGGGCTGCATGGAAGCCGTAGCTGGAATGGCGCGTCAGGGTTCCGGCGGTCGTGTCGCAGCGGTAGGTGAGAGGCGGTGCAATCAGGTAGAGGCGTTGGTCAGGCGATTCGAGCAGGAAATCGAAAGCGGCGGAAAGCGCAAGCTGGTCTTCGTCGCCATCGTCGAGGACAGTGATCGTCGTGGCGGAGGGAGTCACCGTCGAGGGCGACGCATCGGCGGCCGCACTCGCGTAGACGTTCGTGCTGGTGTTGTAGACGGCGATTCGCATCTCGGCACCCAGCGCCACGCCGTAGGTGAATCCGAGGTTTTGAAGGCGCCCGAGGAGGTTCCACGAATCGTCCCCCGTGAACGCCAGAACGTCGCTGGCAGCCGTGTGGTCGATCGTCGAAGGGTTCACCCCGGGTTGCCTCCGGTAGCGGGCACCGTCCTGGGTCGGGATGAACTCGAGTGTTCCACCGCCTCCGGTGAGGCGGAGGCTGTTGGGCAGAGCGGATCGTGTTTCGCGCTCGACGTGGTGCAGTGCATTCTCGGCGCCGTCTACGAGGCGAACTCTGCGTGCGACATCCTCGTAGGCCAGGATCGGCTGTTGGATCGAGGTCATCAGGAGCCCCGCCAACAATCCGGTAATCGTGAGCGTCACGACCAGCTCGATGAGGGTAAAGCCTGTGGTCCTTCGGGCGGTCACAGGCGGGTCCTGTAGCCACTGACGGTGAAATCGGTGTGTGTTCCGAAATTGACCCGGACGTCCACACGGACGACATCTGCCGGGCCCGTGAGCCCCCCGAGGTTGGGGCTCGTGTCGATCTGGACCCGTACGCGATAGCCGGTCAAGCCCGCGATGGCCGTATCCTGTTGGTCTCGGGCGCCGTTGTCATCGAGCCCCTGGTAGTCGCAGACGTTGTCCCAGAGGGTTCGGGTGACCTCGGCGGAGGGACAAATACCTCCTCCGGCGCCGAGATCCGGATCGTAGAACGATTTCAAGAGGATCTCGGAGAGGTACGCGTCCGCCACGGCGCTGGCCTGTTGACGAATCATCGGGTCGGCGCTGGAGCCGACGGTCACCCGGATGACTTGGAGGGTGCCGACCAGCGCGACCGCGATGATCGTGATCGAAACGATCAGCTCGACCAGCGTCACCCCCGCCTGCAGCCGCTTCGACTCACGGAGACCGGACAAGACCCGTCGCTCCCACCACGTCGATGCTCCGGGCTCCGATCGTGAATGTCGCATCCGAGACGACGCCGCCCGCATCCGTCGCACGTCCCTGGGAATCGAAATGGAGTGGATTGACCGTACCTGCCAAGGCGATGCCCGTTGGCATGCTGCCGGCGTAGCCCGGCTTACCGGTTCCCGGGTGGAAGACCGCCTGGCCGAAGGCTCCGCTGTTGCAGTTGGCCCGGTGGTCGAGGGTCCAGGTAGAGGCAGTCACCTGGACACGAATCTCGCAGGTGGTCACGAGGGCCAGCTTCTGGCCGAAGCGTAGTGCAGCCGCCATCTCGTCTTTCGCGAGGCGCTCGTCGAATGTCCGACGCTCGAAGAAGCGGGGCGCGGAGACACCCGCCAGCAGGCCGAGAATGACCAGGGCAAGAACCAGCTCCGTCAGGTTGAAGCCCTGCTCCCTCCGGGATCGCTTCCAGCCGCCGCCGCGCGAGAGGCGCGCGGAGCCCAAGACGAGGCCTAGTTTACGAAGCCGGTGGCGGCGTCGTAGGTGAAATTACCGCCGCCAGCGCCGGCCAGGGAAAAAGTGCCTGTTCCCGCGCCGGCTGCTGGCGTCTCGGTGGAGGTCCAGCCATTCGGCACAGCGCCGGTCATGATGAGGCCGTAGAGTTCGGCCGCGGTGTTCTGCGTTGCGTTCGCGTTGTCGATCGTGGGCCAGCCTGTAGCACTCATGTTCACGGTCGTGCCGCTCATCGAAATGGTGGCCGGTGCCGTTCCAGCAGCGAGCCATTGAGCGTGCGCCAGCTGGATGCCTGAAGAGAAGCCGCCTCGCACGCCGTTGAACGCCGCTGTGCGCGCGTTCGAGGTCAAATCAACGAACTTGGGAAGTGCGATGGCCGCCAACAGCCCCAGAATGGCGATGACCACCACCAGTTCGATCAAGGTAAAACCTGATCCGCGTCGAGCGTTTGCTTGATTGGTCATAGAGCCCTCATTCCTTCGGCCAGGGTTCCGCTACCCCGGAATAATTCCAGTCGTGGAAGAAAGATCGGCGAGTCTCGGATTGCACTTGAGCTGCTAGTTTCAGCCGAGCGCAGCTCCTGCCAGGTTCCACATGGGCAGATAGATGCCCAACGCCATCAGCAACACGATCCCGCCGACGCCTACGATCAGGATCGGCTCGATGGATTCGGTCAGGCGCTTCAACTCGTACTCGACCTCGCTCTCATAGGTCTCGGCAATCTCCACGAACATTTCCGTGAGCATTCCGGTCTCCTCGCCGACGGCCATCATCTGTAGGACGAGAGGATCGAAGACCTCGGAGGCTGCAGCCGCGCGGGTGAGGGTTTCCCCGTGCTCGATGTTCTGCCCGAGGCTTTGCACGCGCTCCGCGATGAACTCGTTGTCGAGTGCCCCGGCGATGATCCGAAGCGTCTCGAGCATGGGGACACCGGCACGGGATGTCACCGCGAACCCTCGAGCGAAGCGAGCCAACGTCGCGCGAAATTCGATGAAGCCGACGAGCGGGATCTTCAGCTTGGCGCGATCCCAGCTGAGGCGGCCTTCGGGGGTCTTCAAGAAGGCACGCACCGCCAAACCGAGCGCGCCGAGGATGCCCACGCCATAGGGCCAATAGGCCACGGTCCACTTGCTGCTCGTCATGATCAGCTTCGTGGCCCACGGCAAATCCGCACCGAGTTCGTCGAAGGCTTGCGCAAAGGCCGGAATGACCCACATGTTCACGACGACCAGCGCACCGAAGATGGCCGAGATCACGATCATCGGATACCGGAGAGCGGCCTTCACACGGCGCTTGTTCTCACGATCTCCCTCGAGGTACTTGCCCATCTGCTCGAAAGCATCATCGAGCTGACCGGTATTCTCGCCGATCTGCACGATGCTGAGGAACAACCGCGAGAAGACTTCTGGATGGAACGCCAGGCTTTCCGAGAGCTCCCGGCCAGAACGCAGACCTTCGAGCATGTCGACGAGTACTTCCCGGAACGCCGGATTGCGGGTCGACTCGGCCAATCCAGTGATGGACCGAACGATCGGGACACCCGCTCGCGCCAGACGGTGCATCTGGCGGCAGAAGAAGATCAGGTCCTCCTGGGTGACCCGCTTGCGGCGCAACGAGATTTCTCGTGAGGGACGGTTCTCCGATGATTCGCGAGTCGCTTCGATCCGAACCGGTGTGGCGCCTGAATCACGGACGAAGGCCGCAACCTCCGCCGGGGAAGCCGCATCGTATTTCGCTTCGATGAGCGCGCCGTCGTGGCCCCGCGCCGTATAGGCAAAGAGCGCCATGACTACTCGTCGTCGCCCGAAAGTTCCGCCTCGGCCTCCGTGGCCAGCCGGATGACTTCTTCGAGGGTCGTCAGGCCCGCCCGGGCATAATCCATTGCGCAGGCCACCAGGGATCGGAAATCGGGATCCTCTTGAGCCGTGCGCATATAGAGCGCGGGGTCGCCCTGCCGAAGCGCATCGGCCAGGGCCTCGCCCATCGTCAACAGTTCGTAGACTCCAACGCGCCCTTTGTAGCCGGTCCCGTTGCATTGGGTGCAGCCAGGGCCCCTCTTGAACTGGAGGCTTTCGGCACGGTCGCCAAGCGCGGCATCCAGCCACGCCTGCTCATTGGCATTCGGTTCAGTCTCCGTGCCACAGCTCTTGCACACCCGGCGAATCAGCCGCTGTGCCATCACGCACTGGAGGGACGAAGCCACCAGGTATCCCTCCGCACCCATGTCTGCCAGGCGGAGTGCGGCCGAGGGCGCATCATTCGTGTGCAGGGTCGAGAGGACGAGATGCCCCGTCATCGCAGCCCGCAGGGCAATCTCGGCCGTTTCGCTGTCGCGCATCTCTCCGATCATCACGATGTCCGGATCCTGGCGGAGCGCGGAGCGCAATACGCTCGAGAACGTGAGATCGATCTTGGAGTTGACCTGGACCTGGTTGATCCGGGCCATCTGGTACTCGACCGGGTCTTCGACCGTGATGATCTTCTTGCTCGCCTGATTGACCTCTCGCAAGGCCGCGTAGAGCGTCGTCGTCTTGCCGCTTCCGGTTGGGCCGGTGACGATGATCAACCCGTGCGGGCGGCTCAGCGCCTGCCGGAATCGGGTTCGAATGGTCTTCGGCATCCCGAGATGCTCGATCTTCAGCTGGTCCTCGCTTTGATCGAGGAGTCGCATGACCACGGATTCCCCGTGCTGAATCGGCATCGTCGAGAGCCGCACATCGATGGTTCGACCACTCACCTTGATGTTGAAGCGACCATCCTGGGGCAGTCGCTTCTCGGAGATGTCGAGGCCACTCATCAGCTTGAGCCGGAGGACCACCGCCGCCGCGATCCTGGGGCCGGCGACGACCTGCTCGCGAAGGACTCCGTCCACTCGCTGGCGAACCCGAAGAGCTGCTTCATCCGGCTCGATGTGGATATCCGACGCACCGGTCCGGATGGCATCCTCGAAGAGTGACTGCAACAACTTCGCAACCGGCGCCTCGGCTGCCTCATCACCGACCGGGAGATTGCGGACATCGAAATCGGCATCATTGGCGGCGAGCTCTTCGCCGAGTTCGGCAGCGAGATCGGTGAGTTCATCCTTGTCCTGGTAGATCCGATCGATCGTCTGGAGGAGATCGGCCTCTCGCACGATCGCCTGCCGCAGGGGGCGCCGGAGAATCCGTGCGAGTTCGTCCTGGGCAAACAGGTCCGTCGGGTCGGCCATCGCAACCGCGAAGTCGCGGCCCGTGTCCTCGAGCACGATGGCCCGAAAACGTCGTGCGTGGGTCTCCTGAAGCTTGCGAACCACATCCGGATCGCATTGATAGTCGCGAAGGTCCACGAACGGAATCCGGAGCTGACGGGAGAGGAGCCCCAGCATCGCGTCCTCGGTCACGAAACCCAATTGAACGAGGGTCTGACCGAGGCGGCGCCCCGCCTTCTTCTGCTCGGCCAGGGCCGTCGTCAGCTGATCCTCGGTGATCAACTCGTTCTGGACGAGCAGCTCACCGATTCGAATCTTCTTGCGCGGGCTGGGTGCGGGCTGTTCCTGGCTCATCTCGAAGCCTCCGTGGGCGTGCCCTCACCGAGCGCCGCTACGCGGAGCCGGGCGTGGCGCGCCAGCACGGTCGGAAGCGCCGGATCGTCGAGCGCATGACGGAGTGCAATGTTGGCTTCCGCCGTCCTGCCGAGCGCCTCTGCCGATACGGCGAGGCCAAACCAGTGGCGCCCGCGTTCCGGATGTCGCTCGACCAGTTCTCGGTAGGCCGCAAGCGCCTCAGGGTGCCTCTGTTCTCTCTGAAGCAAGGCTGCCCGCAAGGAGTGCAGCTCCGATGCTTCTGCGAGCTCAGGTAGCGGAGCTTCGAGCAAGGCGAGTGCCGCCGAAGCTCCCTCGAGTTCGAGTTCCAGGCGGGCGGCCAACATCCACAGCGCAGGATCGAGCGGCTTCGTGGCAAGGCCCGGCTCGAGCCAGGCTCGCGCTCGGGCGGGAAGACCGGCCTCGAGCAGTCGCGTCGCACCTCGCGAATAGAGCGAAATCCGGGTCGGATCGAGGGCCAGGCCTCGGCTCCACGCGTCGATGCCTGCATCGAACCTCTGGGCAGCGAACAGCTGCTCGCCCTCGAGAACCAACTGCGAAGCAAGCTCATCATTCGAAAGCGGTGCATCCGGTGTCCACTCCGGTTCCGATTCGACGGGAGCACGGGGTGGAGTGAGAGGCGCTATTGCCGCCACAGCAGAGGCAACTGGCGGCGGTGACGTTGCTTCGGCTTGCGGAGTTTTCGATTCCGGCTCGGCGGGAATCGGACCGGGCTGCTCGGCTGCAAGCGAGAACTCCGGCGGAACCGCTGGAGCGGGTGCGGCCGGTGGTGGCGACGAGACGGACGGAAGGGTCAACGTGTCGGAGGCTTCGGGTTCGACCATCGCCTCGGGAGCTTGGCCGCGAAATTCCGGAGCAGGGTCCGCGGTGCCGAAAACAATCCAGCTCACTGCGGCGATCCCGCAGACAGCCAGGCTCGCGTGCCCCACGCAGATCCACGCCAAGCGGCGGAGGTTTCGCCGCCCCGATGCGGCCTGCAAACCCGTCGTTCGCGGGTGGAGATCCCCTTGCCCAGATCGACGATCCAGATCCTCGAGCATGTCGTTCACCAGGCTCACAGGCGGGTTCCTTCCCAGCGAGGCGGTTCGTTCGCGCCGGAGCTCGGGGCCAGCCGCACGGCGGGAGCCGAATCGGCTACGGCACGCCTCGCACTTCGCCCCCCGACTCGCGCCTCGCCTCGGCCATAGGCTGCCATCAGGGCTTTGTGACAGAGCACGTTGACGAGGCGGGGAATGCCCGCGCTGGCCCGGTGGATCGTTGCAATGGCGCGACCCGTGAAGATCTCTCCATCCGAACGGCCAGCGGCGATCAGACGTTGGTCGACGTATTCTCGCACTTCGCGTCGCCGCATTCGCTGCAGGACATGGGAGAAGGTGATTCGCTGTGCCAGCTGGCGCAGCTCGACCGTGTGCAGGCGCGCATCCAATTCCGGTTGACCGACGAGGAGTACCTGCAGGAGTTTTCGGCGCCGGGTCTCCAGGTTGGTGAGCAAGCGGATCGATTCGAGACCTTCGTTGGAAAGCGCCTGGGCCTCATCAACGATCAACAAGACACTTCGACCCTCCTGGTGAATCTCCACCAGCGCTTCGCGGATGTACTCGAGAAGCTCCTGGGCATCGAGGCTGCGCGGGAACGGAACGCCAAGCTCCTGCGCAAACGCCTTTCTCACTCCGAGGGGCGAGAGCATCGGATCCGGCAGGTAGGCCGTGACGAAGGCCTCGGGCAGCTCGGCGAGCAGGTGACGGCAGAGCAATGTCTTTCCCGTGCCGACCTCTCCCGTGATCTTGACGAAGCCCTCGCCACTGCCGACCGCGAAGCGGACGACGTTCATGGCTTCGTGATGCGTCGGAAGATTCACCCGGAAGTTCGGATCCGGCGTGAGGCCAAACGGTGCACAGCTCAATCGAAAATGGTCCAGGTACATGGCGACGCCCTCCTCCCCGGCTACGGGGCCCGGAGGTAACCCTCGGACGGCAACATCTCGTCGGCGTGATCGCTCATGGTCCCGAGGCGATCCCGGGTGGCGTCGAGCACCGAGCCCCAGGTGCCGTGCTCTACCACGGTGGGGCGCAGCAAGATCACCAGCTCGACCTTGCGGCGGGTATCTGCTTCCTGCCGGAAGGCCCGGCCAAGGACCGGGATCCGGGAAGCGATCGGCAAGCCGGCGGTATCGTCGGTTTCGATGTCCTCCATCAGGCCACCGATCACCACGAGCTCACCGCTACGGGCCTGCACCACCGTGTCGGATTCCCGAATGGTGCTGAACGCCAGCGGAAGAGACTGGATCTCTCCGCCAACCGTGACGGTCTTCGTCTGATCGACGACCTTGCTGACCGATGGGTGGATATGCAGGACGACATTTCCCTCCGCGCTGATCTGCGGAGTCACGTCGAGGGCGATCCCCGAGAAGAAGGGCGTCAGCTCGATATCCGGTGTCGTCGTCGTGGCGGTCCCCGTGACGGTCGTACTGGACACGTCGGTCACGAAGAATTCATCGTTGCCCACCTTGATCACGGCTTTCTGATTGTTCACCGTGGAGATCCGGGGGCTGGAGAGGATATGCACCCTGCCCTGGGTCTCGAGGAGCTGGATGAAGGCGAGGAAATGGTTGGCCGCGGCCGCCACCGTGAAGGCGCCACCGAAATCCAATGTGCCGAGGATGTCGTCGATCGGAAGGTCGAGATCCGGATTCAAGACCCCGGTTCCCGCTGCGATATCCGAGACGGTCGAATCCGGGAGCGAGCCGAGGCCCGTTGTTCCGAACACATAGCGAGCGTCATCGTGAGTGATGAGCTGGGCCCAGTTGACGCCGGCCCGGTACTCATCACTCAGCTCGACCTCGAGGATCTTCGCCTCCAGGATCACCTGCCGATGAAGACTGCGCTCGATCGTCGCAAGAAAGGCCTCCACCTCACGAAGTTCCGTCGGAGCGGCACGGACCACGACGATACCGGCCTGAGGTGACGGAATGACCGAGCGGCCCTCCCCTCCTCCGACCAACATCTCGAGCGCGCTGACCAGTTCGGCCCAGAAATCGGCGCGGGTACGGGTGTCGAGCATGCTGCCCGAAACCACGCCATCCCCACTCGCGGTGCTATCACTGCTGGTGTCGACGTTTCCAGATGCACTCTCACTCACATGGCCCGAGCTGACGCGCGTCAATGAAGTGCCGTAGCGTTCGATGTTCAGGTAGTCGACGGGAAAGACACGGCTCTGCAACCCACCGGGCATGACGTGGAAGCCGTAGGGCGTCCTGCGGTAGGCATAGCCGTAGGCGTCGCGGGTGGCTTCGAGGACCTCTGCGAGGGTCACGCTCTTCAGCGCAAGCGAGATGCTCCCCGAGACCTTCGGGTCGATGACCATGTTGTAGGCGGTCCCCTCGACCAGCGAGGTAAAGAACTCGCGGGCGGGTGCACCGACGACGCTCACATCGAAGCGAGCGTCGGGAGTCGGCTCGGCCCGCTCGGGCGCGACGAAATCAGGCAGAAGCGCATCCTGGACGTCCGGCGGCAACCGCTCGGCGAGTCGACCGCGCGAGGCATCCGGCTGGACCGTTGGCGCGGGCTGGGGCGGCGAGGCACAAGCCATCACCAACAGCAGCCCCCCCACCAGCAGCCGATGCCGCTCGTGAAATCTCATTCTTCGTTCTCCTTGGCCGGGGCCTGCTTCACCGCAGGTGTCTGGTACAGAGCCCAGATCTCGCGCCCCTTCCCGTTCGGTCTTTCGACGTGTACGGCGGAAGCTTCGATCGAGACGACGCGCAGCCCTCCGATCGAGTCTCCAACCCGCAGCGTCGTTCCATTCACGACAGCGAATCTCTCTTCACCGCGGGTGACGATCGAGGTGGGGCGCGGCCCAGCAGCTTCCGCACCGAGAGGGCTCGCGCTCGACAACGCCGCCGGGGGTTGCGTGGGATCGATCTGATCCTCTGCGTTGGCCGTCGCCGAAAGCAAGAGGATCACGACGATGCATGTGCAGCGGAGATCAAACACCGATCCACTCCTTCTCGAAGCTCAGCGTGAACAAGTGCAGGGTCACCCGGGCCTGGGGATGTGCCGTCACTTCATAGTCGAGGCGATCCAGCCGAACTCCGGTGTCCCCGGTTTCCAGGGCGTTCACGTAACGGAGAGCTGCGAAGTAGCTGCCTTCCGTTTCGAGCACGATGTCATGGCGATAGAGGGCGGGCCGTCCGGAAGCGGCGCCGGGTTCCAGCTTCTCCTCTCCCACGGGTCTGGGCTCGGCCGTTTCCAATCGCACCAGACGGAGCTCGCGTTCGGCCGCGACGAGTTCTTCGAGAACGCGGGCCGCTTCCGCGGGCGCAACCAGGCGCGTCTGACGCTCGGCCAGCTTCCCCTCGAGGCTCTGCAGGGCTTGTTTCAGGGCCTTCTCGCGCTTCGTCAGCTGCGCACCGGGGCCGTTCTCCAAACGAGCCGAGAGAACGCTTGCCTGTCCGTTGACCAGGCCCAACTCATCTGCAGCAGCTTCGAGCGAGCCGAGCAGGCCCTCTCGCTCACGCATCAGCGGGTCGATCAGCCCGAACGAGACCACGCAGTACACGGCCGCGACGCTGGCGATGACGACCAGCCATCGCTCCCGCTCGGAGAGGGCCTCGAAGCGTGCGATCAACTTGGCTCGGAGCTGCTCGAAGTTCACTGCGGGCCCTCCCAGCCTGGATCGCCGGAACCGGGCTCCTCAGAAGGCGAGGTTTCGAGCATGAACTCGATCCGTCCTCCCCCGTCTTCGGGACGATGGATCCGGACGTTCTCGAAGCTCACACCGTCGAAGGCCGGCTCCGCCATCAAACGCGCGAGTAGGAGTGGCATCCGATCCGGCCCGAGTGCAGCACCCTCGAGGGTGAGCGCGCGCCCCTCGTCTCGCAGCTGAATGCGCGTCAGCCACAGGCCAGGAACGGGTCGCTCGGCCAAGGCGGTCAGAAGGCTGGCGAAAGATCGGCCAGGGCCACCATCGCCTTCGAGCTGTTGCAACAAGGTCGCCTGGGCGCGGCGTTTCGCTTCCAGCGCATCGACGCGGGCCTGCTGGGTCGGATCCGCCTCCGCCCGGGCGATCTCGGCTCCGAGGGCGCTCAACCGAGCCCGGGTAGCCTCTCCCTGGCTCTCGAGCGCAGCAAGCTCACCGCGCAGGCTCTGCGCCTGGAGTTGGTCGACACCAAACTGGAGCATGCCGAACACGGCCACGGCGGCGGCCATCTGCGCCAGCGATCGAAGGGTTGGGCCCGCGTACGCCTCGCGCTTCGGAACCAGTTCTGCGGTGAACAGGTTGCCGGGGCCGATCGCGGCTCCGGCGGCCGCCAGGGTCTGAGCCTGCTCGGCAGCGCCCGGAGAGGCTTCGCCGGGAAAAAGTCGCGTCAGATCGAGGAATTCGACCTGGAGGCGGAGGTTTTGCTCGAGGTACGGAGCCAACGCAGAGAGATCGCTCTCGGCTGGGCCCACGACCACTCGGCGAACCGGACTGCGCCCGAACTCGCTCTCGACGTAGTCGAGTGATCGCTGCAGTTCGAGCAACAAGCTCTCGAAGGCCGGCGCGGTCTCCTCACTCGGGCCTTCGGGATTTCCGCCGTCATTCCACTCCACGGCTCTGTCGTCCCCAAGGCTGTCGGCGTCGATGCCGAGGCGCCTCGAGACGTGAAGCTCCCCGCGCTCGCCGACGACCAGCAAGCCTGCTTTCGGCCGCAGATCGAGCACGGCGACGCCCGGCTGGTCGCGATCCGGATCCGCCAACGCGAGCAACGCGCGCTCGCGGACCTCGAACCCGACGGGCTGAAGGCCCGCCCGGCGTGCCTGCTCCAGGCGCTGCCGCAACCCGTCGCCCCGGCCCGCCGCAACGACGATCTTCCGAACTCGGGTCCAGCCTTCATCGACCGGAATCTCGAGCAGATCGATCCAGGCCTCCTCGGCGGGAAAATCGAGAAGATCCTGGACGAGCCATCGGACGGATTCGCACCGTTCCTCCTCGGGTACATCCGGGGCCTCCACGACGCGAAGCACGCAGTCTTCTTCCGCAGGCACAAGGACACAGCGCGCTCCCGCCAGACCTTGGGCTTGCACCCAGCTCCGAAGGGCGTCCGTGTCGTCCGGAAGGACGGCGGATGCCGCGAGGCCAAGGCCCGCAGGTGTGTCCTCCAGATGGACGAGGGCCAACTGACCATGGCCCCATGCAAGGCCCACGCTTCCGCCGGCGCGCTCTCCTCTGCCCCAAAGCGATGCGAGTGCCACAACCCTCCCCTGCGGTGGCGTGCCGCCCGTAGCCGGACAGCCATTCCTTTCCGAGCGGGAGCCCTCCGCTCCCGTTGGAATGGCTATCGGTGATGTGCAGGTGCGAGTTGAGCCCCGTGGGGTCCGATCGCTTCTTCGCGCTGCTCCATGGGAAGCAAACGCATGCTCCCCTCGGGGCCCAATCGGCCCCGAACATTGGCGAGACGCAACTGCTGCGCTATAGGCAAACCGCCCCCTGTCGCCCGGAGATTCCTCCCTCGGGGCGAGCCGACGGATCGGGAGATCGACCGCTGCTCGCACATATTGCGACGGAAACCGGGCCCATCGTGCCTGACCACAAAGAAAGGCGCTCCTTGGCGTTGGGACAAGTGCATGTGCTCTCTCAGCCGGATTTCTCGCCCTGTTGCCTTGGCGGCATAGCGGATCTTTTCACGGACATGGCGCACCTGCAGGCTTTTTCACACATCCCGTGTACACCTGACGATTTTTTCCCCGCAGTCGGAGGCCCACTATGAGCCCGGCCCGGAAGGCCACGACCAAGAAGACGACCAAGAAAACCACGAAGAAGGTCGTCCGAAAGAAGCCTGCAGCGAAGAAGGCCACCAAGAAAAGGGCGACACCGAAGAAGGCCGCACCCCGGAAAGCCGCGAGGAAGGCCACCAAGCCGGCGGCGAGGAAGACCGTCAAGCCGACGGCCAAGAAAGCGGCTGCTTCCAGGAAGAAGGCCACTGCGCCCGCCAAGAAGGCAGCGGCTTCCAAGAAGAAGGCCGCGGCGCCCGCGAAAAAGGCAGCTGCTTCCAAGAAGGCAAGCGCGCCGGCGGCCAAGAAGGCAGCGGCTTCGAAGAAGGCGGCCAGGCCGGCGAGCAAGAAGGCGGCCCGCAAACGCAAGAGCGAGTTCGCCCCTGCCGAGCCGGCGAGCCCGGAGCCGAAGCCCGGGCTCGGCTACAAGTGGGTCTGTTACGCCTGTGAGGCCAAGTTCTACGATCTGGGCAAGGAAGAGCCGATCTGCCCGAAATGCGAGGCCAACCAGCGGGAGCGGCCCAAGGAGGTCGCCGCTGCAGCTGCCGCGGCCGCCAAACCGGCGCCCCGCCGCAAGCGTCCGGCCGCGCAACCGATGTCACGCCTTCTCGACGAAGAAGATTCCAACGAGCAGCAGTTCGAAGAAGAAGACGACACGGCAGCCGAGCTCGATATCGGAAAGCTCGGGGGCGGATTGATCCAACCGAGCAGCCAGGACGACGACTGACGGCCGGAGCCCCCTGGATCTAGTCCCTTGTATCGGCCAATTCAGGTGGTCCTACCATCCTGCGCTCCCCCGCGGGTTGACCAGCGACACGACGAGTCCTGCTGTGGGGCGATCTCGGGATGGCACCACCGTCAAGATGGATCGAACCACGGCACTAGT
>JAAETT010000421.1 GCA_024228115.1 bacterium | reverse complement strand
CCTATGTGTCAGGATAGTTTGCGCCTCAAAAAAATCATAACCATGAGGGCGAAGTGAGATGCTAGAATGCAAAAACGATATTCAGATGAATTCAAAGAAGCAATAATGAGAAAGATGATGCCACCTCATCCAGTATCCATTCCACAATTATCTAGAGACACCGGAGTTTCAGATGTTACACTCTACAAATGGAGAAAACAATATCGAAACAAAGGAGTGGCTGTGCCTGCTAATAACAAGAAATCAGATAAATGGTCTGCTGAAGATAAATTGGCTGTTGTCATAGAAACAGCATCATTCAATGAGATTCAACTCAGCGAATATTGTCGTCAGAAGGGCCTCTATAAAGAACAAGTCGAACAATGGAAAGCATCTGCACTGTCTGGCTATAAAAACAGCGCTCAGCTCAACAAAGTTCAAACACGTAACAGGCGTGAAGATAAACAGAAAATCAATAAACTTGAGCGTGAGCTAAAGCGTAAAGAAAAGGCTCTTGCAGAAACAGCAGCCCTGTTGGTGCTATCAAAAAAGTGGAATGCCATCTGGGAGGAAAGCGAGGGAGATTGATCCCTGCCTGCAAACGCCAGATGGCCATGAAATTAATCGCAACAGCAATGCTTGACGGAGCACGCCAAAAATTGGCTTGTGAGATAATAGGGATTACAACACGAACCCTGCAATACTGGCGAAGTTGTGTGCTTAACGATCGGAGACAGACGGTCAAAAAAGAGCCTGTCAACAGACTGACTAAGCAAGAAAGAGAGAAAATTTTGGCAGTATGCAACAGCGCAGAATTCAGTAACCTCTCGCCGAAACAAATCGTTCCTGCTCTGGCCGACAGAGGTGTT
>JAAETT010000420.1 GCA_024228115.1 bacterium | reverse complement strand
CGGACGACCTCGTGTAATACGGTCTCCTCGGGTCGGTGCCGCTCGTATGCCGGTGCAACACCGGAGGTGCGATGGCCCGGGTGCGAGGGGGAGCGGGCTGCGAGTTCGGTATCCACAACCGGCGAGCTCTGCGAACGGTATTCCGCGCCAGGAAGAGCCTGCGGAAAGCGAGAGTTGCCGACCGGGCCAATACGGGGACCGGGCTTCACGCCGACGGGATTCCCTGGGTTCACGCCGACCGAGGAGGCCTCTCATCTCGGGAGTCCTCAAGAGGCGGGCAACGCCCAGGCGGCTGCTTTCTGATTCACACCGAGCTGCACGGCGATGGCGCCTCCGGCGAGCTTCGATTCCGCATCTCACTTCGGATCTGGCGACTTCCACTGCGCTCGTCACACATGGGCCACCTTCGCCTTGGCTGCAGGTCGCAACGTTCGTTGGGTGGCGGACGTTCTCGGGTACGCAGATCCCGCTCTCACGTTGCGCGTGTACGCCCACGCGATGCCGGTTGAAGCCGCGGATCTCTCATTCGCGGAGTTCGGGCGGGGCTCGGAGCGGGAGAGTGGCGACCCCGGACGGCCCTATACGGCCCCTGGTTCCAAGCCTGCCTCGGAAAGCAAAGACGCCGCAGCCGTAAGTGCTTGCGACGCCAAGGGAATCGGTGGGGTGAGCGAGGGGAATCGAACCCCCGACCTCCAAGGCCACAACCTGGCGCTCTAACCAACTGAGCTACGCCCACCGCAGGAACGAGCGAGGCTAGACACGACCCGAAGGGGTGTCAATCAGCGCCATCTACCGTTCGCCGGGGGACGAGGCGGGCCGGCTAGATCCCCGATCCTCGCCAGGCGCTGGCTTCGGGCAGGGCGTCCAACTCCCCAGCGAGTTGTTCCAGGAGGCCGCCGCAGGCGATCGCGCAGAGCCGCGTCACGGTCGGATCCTCGATTCGGTAGATGCCGCGGTTGCCTTCGGAACGGCGGCTCACGATCCCTTCGCGACGCAGGACCGCGAGGTGCCGCGAGACGGTGGGTTGCTCCAGATCCACCTCGTCGACCAGCTCGCCGACTGAGGCTTCGCCCTGCATCAGCTGGTTCAGGATCCGCAGACGGCCGGGATCGCCGAGCACCCGGAAGCGGGTGGCGACCATTCTGAGGGCCTCTTCGGAGAGGGTGGGCGGCGGGGGGGCGCGGCGGGCCATGGCGAAATCCTATTGACGTCCCACAGGATTCGCAATATTCATATATCTACATATGATCTTCCGACAGCTCTTCGATCCGGAGACTTCGACCTATTCCTATCTCCTTGCCGATGAGGCGTCGCGCCAGGCGGTCTTGATCGACAGCGTGCTCGAGCAGCTGGAACGGGATGTTCTCCTCATCCGGGAGCTGGGTCTCGCGCTTCGTTTCGCCGTCGAAACCCATGTGCATGCGGATCACGTCACCGCATCGGGACGGCTGCGCGAGCAGCTCGGTGCCCAGGTGGCCGTCTGCGCTGCCGCTGGGGTTGCGAACGCCGACGTCGCGCTGGAGGACGGTGCCCAGCTTAGGATCGGTGCGCTCGAGCTCGAAGCTCGCCGCACGCCAGGCCATACCGCGGGCTGCATGACCTACGCCTGCCACGCGGAGGGCATGGCCTTCACTGGAGATGCTCTGCTCGTTCGGGGCTGCGGGCGTACCGATTTCCAGGAAGGCGATCCGCATACGCTCTTCCGATCCGTGCACGAGCAGATCTTCTCGCTGCCGGCGGAAACCCTGCTCTATCCGGGGCATGACTACCGGGGCCGAACGGTGACGACGGTTGCAGAAGAGCGAGGCTTCAGCCCGCGCCTCCGCGACGGAACGAGCGAGGAGGCCTTCGTGGAAATCATGAACGGTCTCGACCTGGCCTACCCGCGGAAGATCAAGCAGGCCGTACCTGCCAACCTCGCGAGTGGTCTCATCGAAGACACCAAGGCCGTGGCCTCCGAGCAGGAAGGCGAGCCTGGGGTGGCGGCCATGATGGATCGGCTCGGCCGGCAGGATGCCGAGCCCGCCTTCCTGGGTATGGGGATCTAGATGCCGAAGAACGCGCCGGCCTCCCACGTGAATCCCTATGAGAATCCGGACCTCTGGCGTTGGGCCGGAGGAATGGAGGGTGTGCCCGAGTGGATCGACCCGGGAGAGACCGTCGAAGAGAGGGAAGGGCGCGTCGCCTGGCAGGAGTTGGGGCACGAACGATTCTCGTTGTTAGGCGCCTTGCTGCCCGGCCTGGTCATCGCCATCGCGCTGGCATGGTTCGGGCGCCTCGCCTCCCAGGGAATCGGCAGTGGCCTGCTCGGGTTGGAGAAGAGTCCGATCAGCCCGATCCTCGTCGCGATCCTCGTGGGGCTCTTGATCCGCAATACCATCGGCCTGCCCTCGGTCTACGAAGCCGGCTTGCGTTTCGGCCTCCAGCGAGTGCTGCGGATCGGTGTCGCGCTCCTTGGTATTCGTCTCTCCCTGCTCACGGTCGGTGCGATCGGCCTGGCGGCGCTTCCCGTGGTGATCGCCTGCATTGCGACCGCACTTCTACTGGTAGGCGGCATCACGCGGGTGCTCGGGTTGCCGCGTCGCCTGGGAACGCTCATCGCGGTGGGTACCGCGATCTGCGGGAATACGGCCATCGTGGCGACGGCTCCTGTGATCGGAGCCGATGAGGACGAGACCAGCTACGCCGTCGGAACCATCACCGTCTTCGGCCTGCTGGCCCTGGTCGTGTATCCGTTCGTCGCCCTCGGCCTCTTCGATGGAGACGCTGCGCTCGCAGGGACGTTCCTGGGTACCGCCATCCACGACACGACACAGGTTGCAGGTGCAGGCCTGCTCTACATGCAGCAATACGCTTCGCCCGAAGCTCTGGATACGGCGACCGTTACGAAGCTCATGCGAAACCTGTTCATGATCGCCGTGATTCCGTTGATGGCGTTCATGTACCACGCAGAGGGCACCGACGAGCGGCCTACCGGGGATCGTCCTTCCGTTCGTTCGATGATCCCGGGCTTCGTATTCGGTTTCATCGCAATGGCTTTCCTCCGAACGATCGGCGATCTGGGAGATGCACCGTTTGCCGGCCTCATCACGGCAGAGACATGGAGTAGCCTCATCCGCTTCGTGTCCACCCTCTCGGCGTGGAGCCTCACCATTGCCATGGCGGCGGTGGGCCTCGGCACCAACCTGAAGCGTCTTCGCAGCCTCGGCCTCCGCCCGTTGGCGGCCGGCCTGGTGGCGGCATTGAGCGTCGGTGTGGTGAGCGCGCTCCTGGTGCGCGTCGTCGTGCCGTTCATGCAGCGGATCATCTCCTAGCCAAGCCCCGTTGCGGTAGGCTCGCTTCCTCGGCTTCAACGAGGAGGAGCGTCATGTCGAGCAATACGGAATTGGTGCGGGCGTTCTGTGAGGCGTGGTCTCGCCTCGATCCGGTCGAACTGGCGGGTTACTTCGCCGACGATGGGGTCTATCACAACATGCCGACCGGTCCGGTGAAGGGCCGCGCGGAGATCGAGACCTTCATCCGGGGGTTCGCCGGAAGTTGGACGAAGACGGATTGGGAGATCCTGAACCTGGCGGAAGTCGGCGACACCGTGATGGCGGAGCGGGTCGACCGCACGGAAATGGGGGACAAGAAGGTGGATCTCCCGTGCACCGGCGTATTCGAGATTCGGAATGGCAAGATCGCCGTCTGGCGGGACTACTTCGATCTCGGGAGTTACGTCCAGGCGATGCAGTAGAACGCGTGGGCCCTCCAAAGACGGAAAACCAACGAGTCTGCTTGCGCGGAAAGCGGGGTGGCTTCCTGAAACCTCGCCCACAAGGCGTGCGCGCTGTTTGTCGAGGGGGATTTTTGCCCCACTCATCGGGGTTCTGGATGCCCTCGTCCACCTCTCAGTCCGGCTCACCCCCGAAGTCGAAGACCAGGCGCCCCTTTCTTCGTGCTCGCACGAGTCGAGTGTCGGGTCGGGCAAAGGTCAGGCACGCCCCGGGGTACATCTTTGGGCTAGGTTACGGGGGGCCATCCTCGTTGAACCATCGGGGGCTTCGCTCCGACCACCCGGGACATGATCGACGTGCACGCCAAGCAGGGATGGCACTGTAGACGCAGCCGCGGCAATTCGGTTGGGCCGGCTCCCCATGCGCTGAGCGCCGTACTGCTCGCTGCACTTCTCGCGATTCCCGCAGCCACCCAGGCCCAGGACGTTGGGCTGGAACTCCGAGGCGCTGGAGACAAGATCGATCCGGGCGCCTCGCTTGAGATTTCGACCGGCGACGCTCCTGCCGAAGTTCGCGATCGCATTTCCTATGAGATCGATGACCTCGACGTCTCGGGTTTCGCCAGGCGAGAGGAAGGGGTGACGATCCTCGAAATGCCGGTGGCCCTGGCACCGGGGGTCCACCTCGTGCGCGCCATCGAGCAGTTGCCCGACGGCCGATTGCTCGAGCGCGGTGTCTGGACGATCGAAGTGCGCGCGCCCCGTTTTCAGGGTGGCGAGCTCTCAGGCAGTGTGGACGTCGAGGTCACGCGCCGAATGGCCGACCACCATGCGGAGGGCGCGCCCGAACGCCTGCAGGTTCGCGGTGCTGCCAACCTTCAGGGGAGCCTGCGCGGCGATGACTGGGAGGCCCAGGGTTACCTTCCGGTCCTCTTCGATCGGAGTGCCGGCTTCGCGAGTTCCGGCAGCTTCGAACAGCGGGATTGGGATCTCGGCGCCTACCTGTTCCAGGGTCGCAAGGGACCGTTCGGCGCCCGGGTAGGCCACTTCAGCCCGGACCCGCCGAGCTTGATCCTGGAGGGTTTCCATCGCCGAGGCGTGTCGGCCTCGGTTCAGTACGCGCCGTTGCGTTCTTCTCTCACGGCCTGGAGCCTCCGGGCCGATCCGATCACCGGTTTCCGTGAGGGCTTCGGTCTCGGGGATCGGGATCGGCGCGTATCCGGATTGACCGTGCAGGGCCAACCCGTCGAGATCCCCGGCGGTGTGCTCGACCTGGCCGCCACGTATCTCCGCGGGCGGACGGGAACGGGCAGCATTTCTGCTGGTGTTTCGGAACGCGACATCCGTTTGCTGGAGAGTGGCACGGCGTGGAGCGTCCGGGCAGACGGCTCGTTCTTCGATTCCCGTCTTCGGCTCCGGGGAGAATACGCGCGTACCCGCTACGACCCCTTCGTGAACATCGTCGGCACCTCGGAACGCGACGATGCGTGGAGCGTACTGCTCGGATTGGCACCGTGGCAGAACCTGATGCTCCTGGAGTTCCCCGTTCAGCTCGAAGCCGAGCTCGAGTTCCGCGAGGTCGGACGGCTCTTCCGCAGTATCGCGAATCCGGGCGCTCCGGTGGATCGATTCCTCCAACAGATACGCCTCGGCAGTAGTTGGGCCGGCCTCCAGGGCAGCGTCCTCTTCGGTCGCGAGCGGGACAACGTCGAAGATCTCGAGTTCCTGCCGCGTTTCCGGACCGATATCTTCGACGCGCAGCTCTCCTGGAGCCCATACTTCCAAACGCCACCGGAAACCCTCTGGCGGAAGCTCCTTGGCCAGCCCTACGTGCAGGTCGGTTGGACCCGGGAGCGCCTCAAGCCCACCCACTCTCCCGAGTCGGAGGATGTGCTGGGCGCACGCATCCTGGCCCGTGAGCAGACGGTGATCACCGACGACCTGGGCGCGGTCATCCAATCCTTTCCCGGCGCCGCGTTCCTCGACCCGACTGCCGGGTTGTTGGGTTCGGCGGCGCTCGTGCCTTCCAACGATTTCTTCGATCCCTTCGTCGGATTGCCCGTGTTCGTCTTCTCGGATCGGTCCTTCCGCACGACCGCGGTCGCCTTCGGCTCGAGCTACGACCGCGGAAGCTGGTCGGTCACCCACACGGTGCTGCGCTTCGAGGACAACACCCGCCAGGATCCGGATTCGCGCACAGATCTCAGCGGGGTCAATGGATCCGTCTACATTGGCAGCCGAACCAATCTCAGCCTCTCGCTCCAGCGGCAGCGCGAGAAATTCGAAGACCTGGGCTTCCAGCGAACGACCTGGCTGGGTTCCCTGAACCTGAATGCACAGATCGTTCCCGAGGTGCTCGACGGTTCCTTTACCGCTTCCCTCACTCGCTCGCGGGATTCCGTCTCGTCGGTGGATTCGCGCTTCACGACACTCAGTGGCCGCATGGACTGGCATGCCTGGCAGGCACGACCGACGCGGCCCGGCCTCACCCTTTCCCTCTTTGGAGTCTGGACGGATCTCCACGACAGCGTGAATCGCACGCTGGCCGTCAGTTCGTTCCAGGTCTTCTTGCAGGCGACATTGCGATGGCCCGTTCAACTCTGACTCCTCGTTTCATCGTGCTCGCGGCGCTGCTCATCTTGTTGGGTGCGGGCGAGGCCCAGGCCATCGCGTCGATCCGGGTGACACCTTCGAATGTTCCGCTCTCCGGCCTCCGGCCAGCGGATTCGACGCCGCTCAGTTTCGTGTGGACGGTGCAGACGGCGCCAGGCCCTGCGCGCAACCTCTCGTCCCCGGCCGGCGCCTTCGTGCTCGATACGGGCAGCCGCCAGACACTCTTGACCACGGGTCCCCTGGCGGTGCAGACCGCTCTCCCTGGGGGTGCGCTGGTCTTTGCGGAAACCGTCTCGCTGCCGAGCACCGTGATTGCCCAGGCCCAGGCCCAGGGTGCCCGGCGCATTCTCTACGTTCGTTCTTTCGAGGCGACCTACACGGTTCAGGAGCTGGCCCGGAACCCGCAGGGTGTTCCCTCGACCCTTGTGAACCGCAACGTACGAACCACGGCGGAAGCCGCGGCTGTGATCAATCTAGGCGGGGGAATGGGCGGCCCGCTCCAGATCTTCCGCCTGTTGCTGCGCTTCGACGATGGCTCACCCCTGCGCGTGCTTCCCCAGGCATCCGACCTGCGGGTCTTTGCCGACGTTTCCTACGAGGGCGGCGGAACACTCGAAGGAATCTGGGAAGTCGCGGACCCGAGCTCGACCGCGGGCGCGCCCGTCTTCGTACCACTCGGTCGGGTCTACCGTTTCCTCGGCGCCGGCCAGCGCGTTACGCTCGAAGGCCCGCCCCTGCCGACCCAGCACACCGGTCTTCATCTGGTCCGTCTTCGCGTCGAGGCGCCAGTCTCGACTGAAGCGGATCCGATCATTCGCTACCGGGTCGTCTCGCCGGGCGTGGTGGCTCCGCCGGTACGGCTCGCCGCCCACTGGCCGCCGGCTGGAATGCAACTCTCGCCGAAAACGTCCTTCCGTTGGCAGGCGCTGCCCGAGGCCGCGGCCTATCAACTCGAGCTTTTTTCCCGAAGTCAGGCGGGCGATCGCTGGGTGCCTCTCTTCTCGGAACGCGGCCAGGTGTTCCGCGATGTCCGCGGCCACGGTGGAAAACCGCTCCCGTACGAAGACGTCCATGCCACCGAGGGGCTCTCGGGGCCCGATCCGCTCTCTGAATTGGGAGAGCCGGCCACTGGCCTGCTGGTTCCCGCCGGGACCACCAGCACGGTTCTGAGCGCGGTCGCTTTGCGCCACGTGGAGATGAGTGAGCTCTACCTGTGGCGGGTTCGAGCCCTCGCGGCGGATGGATCGACCCTCGGGCTGAGCCCTCCTCGCCTGCTCCGCGCCCCGGGTGCAAACCTCGCCGAGGCACCGGAGGCTCCTTGAGTCGCCCCTCAGGGGAGGCGAACGAGGCCGAACGGGCCCTGCTGGCCCGTATCGCCGAAGGTGACGAACGCGCTCTGGAAGACCTATACCGGCGCTACCAGCCCCGCATCCTGGCCTTCGCCAATCAGCGATTGAACGATCTGGCCGCGGCTTCCGACACCCTCAACGAGGTGATGCTCGAAATCTGGAAGAGCGCATCTCGTTTCGAAGGGAGATCGAGCGTGGCAACCTGGATACTGTCCATTACCCGATTTCGAGTCATCGACCGGCTTCGCCAACGCGGTGATCGCGTCTTCGAGGACATCGAAGAATCGAGCCCCACGGATGCGGCGGCCAACGCCGAGGACGTGATGGCCGGAGCGGGAGATGCCTTGAGCGTGCGAGCCTGCATCGACGAGTTGCCGGTGGCCCAGCGTGAGGCGATCCACATGGCGTTCTTCCAGGAGCTCTCCTACACGGAAATCGCCCAGGTGATGGAATGCCCCGAGGGCACCGTGAAGACACGGGTCTATCACGCGAAGCGCGCACTCAAGCTCTGCCTGGGCCGCGGTGCCGAAGGGAGCCCGGGCCATGCCTGAGCTGGACCCCGCCGAGCGCAAAGCCATCGAGAAGTTGCTGCCCTTCCACGTGACCGGGACACTCGATCAGGAGGATCGGGAGCGCGTCGAGCACGCCCTCCATGCCGACGAGAGCTTGCGGGCCGAACTGACCTTCCTCGAGGCGCTACGGGATGGCGTGCGTGAAGCGACGGACGTGCCGGACGTCGGCGAGCTCGGCCTGGCCCGCATGCGTCGCAGCGTGCGCAGGGAACGCCGGCGCACCTTCGTTTCCCGCACCCTACGGCCGGCACTCGCACTGGCGGCTGGTATGGTCCTCGTGTTCCAGGCCGTGCTGTTGCTGCAACCGGGCGATGACGGTGCCCGCCTGGCCGGCCGAGCTGGTGCGGATCTCCAGGTGACGTTCGCCGCAGACGCAACCGAGGGCGAGCTTCGCGAGCTGTTGCAGAGCGTGGATGCCCAGATCGTCGATGGCCCCAGTGCCGTAGGCCTCTACCGCCTCGAGCTCGACCCCTCGCCCGAAGACGAGGCCGGTTGGGCGCGTGTGTTGGAGACCCTCGGCGGCAGGCCGGATCTCGTCACCTTCGTCGAGCGGGAGTAGGGCCGGTGCGTCGGGGTCTTCTGATACTTGGGCTTCTCCTGCTCGTGGCGCCGATGAGCGACGCCGCGGATACGTCCAAGAACCAACCCAAGGTGATTCGGGCGCCGGCCAGGAAGACGACGGTCTCTCCGAAGGCTACCGCGGCCCCTTCGAGGGGTCCGCTCGGGAGGACGCCGGGGAGGAGCTCCGACGGTCCGCCGAGCGCCGAGGAGACTCCGGCGCCCGAGGAGCCTCCGGCGCCCGAGGAGCCGCCGCCGAGCTACCGCGATGATTCCTACTACTACGATCCGGGTTGGACGCCGGGATACTCACCCTCTCCCGAGCCGACCACGGAACGTGTCGATCAGACCGGCGGCACGCTGCTTCGCGGGAGCGCACCGACCGCACCTCGGGCCATGGCGTCGGAGATGCGGGACGAACCCTCGCTCCATGAACCGGGCCAGGTGATCGTGATCCATGAGAGCATGAGCGATGCGCTGGCCTTCGCGAACGCTGAACAAGGCCAGTATCGAGTGCGTTTGCGCGAGCGCCTGGACGCCGTGGGGCTCGTCCTGACCGTCCTTCAGCCTCGTACCGAAGGGGACGCACCCGCGGCACGCGATGATCTTACGGGTCGCAACCCCGGGCTCCGGGCCGCGCTGAACCATCGTTATTCGCTCTCTGCCGGCGGGAAGCATTACGCTTCCAATCTGATTGGTTGGGGAGAGCCCGAACCTTCCTGTGGCAAGGGCTTGCGCCTCGGCATGCTCGATACGCTGGCCGATGCCGAGCATGAAGCACTCGAGGGCGCGTCCCTGGTGATGCACTCCGTGCTTCCCTCGGGCGCCAAACCGGCACCGGCGAACCACGGCACGGCGATCGCGGCGTTGTATACCGGCCGTTCCGATGGAGACTTCCCGGGCCTACTGCCAGCAGCGACCCTCCTCATCGCTGGCGCGTTTCGCGAACGGCCGGATGGCGAGATCGACGCCACGACCGATCGCCTGTTGGTCGGCATCGACTGGTTGCTCGGCCAGGGCGCGAACGTGGTGAGCTTCTCGTTCGTCGGGCCGCCGAACCCGGTGTTCGCGAGCGTGCTCGATGTTGCCGATCGAAAGGGAGTTGGCCTGGTGGCTGCCGTGGGCAACGCCGGGCCCGATACGCCCCCGGGCTTTCCTGCCGTTCTCGCGAAGGTCGTGGCGGTGACGGCCGTGGACGGGAAGCGCCGGGTGTACCGTGACGCCAACCGCGGGCCCGGCATCGACGTCGCAGCGCCTGGCGTGGATGTCTGGGTCCCGCGGCCCGGTCGTCGTGGGCACTACGTTTCGGGGACATCGTTCGCGGTGCCCTTCGTTGCCTCAGCCCTTGCGCGGGCCTCCCGTGGCCGAACCGCCGCCGAAGGGCGGGGATCGCTCTTCTCGCGCGTCCAGGATCTCGGAGAAGGGGGGCCAGACGAGACGTTCGGCCGCGGCCTCCTCCAGTTGGACCCCGATGCCGCTTGCGATTGAACCGGATCGCCCCGCGCCGTTCGACTCCCTATCCGTTTTCGGCTTCCCACTCCATCTATGACGTACCCGGAACGGGGTGCCGGTCGCAGAGGCGTGTGGCTTGTTGATAGGCGTAGGCCAGCTGTAGGACACCGAAGTCATCTCGGTGGCGACCGACGATCTGCACGCCCACTGGCAACCCCTCCGGGGTGAAGCCACAGGGGACCGAGATGGCCGGATGGCCCGTCACGGTCACGAAGTAGGCGGACTTCATCCAATCGATGTACGTCTGCATCTTCACTCCCGCGATCGCTTCCGGATAGGCGATATCGACATCGAAGGGCGGTACCTGATTGACGGGGAGGATCAGGAATTCGTACGCGTCCATGAACGTGTGCAAGCGCTGGAAGAGGGTGGTGCGCAAGCGTTCGGCGCGGCTCACGTCGTCCCCTTTCAAGGCCCATCCCTTCTGGATGTTCCATTGGATTGTGTCCTTCAGCCTTTCGAACGCCGCGTCAGGCAGGCCTGCGAAACCGCTGGCGAAGGTCCAGGCCCGGAGCGTATGGAAGGCTTCGTCAGCACCCGTCCAGTCGATGCCCGTGCTTTCGATCTGACAGCCGATCTCCGAGAAGCCGGGCAGGCCCGCTTCGAGTGCCTCCGCCACGCGCGGGTCGATGGGCAGGCCGCCGACGTCCGCATCGAAGGCGATGCGCACGCCTTTGAAATCGCGGGCCAGGGGTTCGGCGAAACGTTCGCCTGGGGTGTCGAGAGAAATCGGAGCGCGGGGGTCCGGGCCGGCCATGGCCGAGAAGAGCAGGGCGGTGTCTTCGACCGTGCGCCCCATCGGCCCGAGCACTGAGAGGCTTTCCCACCCGAGTGGCGCGGGCACATGGGGTACGCGACCCGGAGACGGACGGAATCCGACCACGTTGCAGAAGTTGGCCGGGTTGCGCAGAGAGCCCCCCATGTCGCTTCCATCGGCGATGGGGAGCATGCCCGCTGCCAGGGCCACGGCTGCGCCGCCGCTGCTCCCGCCGCAGGTCTTCGACAGGTCCCATGGGTTGCGCGTCGCGCCGAAGACTTCGTTGAAGGTCTGGGAGCCGGCGCCGAATTCCGGGACGTTCGTCTTTCCGATCGTGACCGCACCCGCCGCGCGCAGGCGTGTCACGATCAAGTCGTCGTGCTTCGGGACATGCTCGGCCAGCAGCGACGAGCCTGACGTGCTGCGAATGCCGGCCGTCATCACCAGATCCTTGTGGGCGATCGGCAGGCCATGGAGTGCGCCAAGCGACTTTCCGCGGGCCTGCTTCTCGTCGGCCTCGGCAGCCCAGGCGAGGGCACGCTCGGGAACCAGCGTGACAATTGCGTTCAGGGCCGGGTTCCGGGCCTCGATCCGCCCGAGATACGCCGTGACGAGTTCCCTGGCGGAGAGCTCGCCCCGTCGGATCAGGGCCGCAAGCTCCAGAGCCGTCCGATCACAGAGGGGAGGCTCCCTCCTTTCCGTCTGCAAGGAATCTCCCCCTCTCGACGGCGAGGATACTCGATTCCGACGTTTCCTCGGACGACACGATCGTCCCCGGCTCGGCCTGGACGGAATTCCGCTCCCCCGGGGTGAGATTCGGAGGGATGAAGCCAGACATTGCTGCTTCTGGGGATATTTCGCGTAACGACACACCATGCGGCGGTGTAAGGTGAGTAGTCGAAGAGGGTCAGCATGCCGGAACCGATGTTGTCTGCCCCTGATCAGGCGAAAACGAGGGAAACCGCCGCCGAGAGATGCTCCGCGTCGTTCACCAGGCAGCTTGGATTCAAGGTCGCGGGCCTTCTCCTCATCGTGCCGCTGGTCCTGGCGGCGAACTGCGGCCCCTTCAAGGGAATCGCGATCCTGGAGCCCGTTCCGGGCGAACTCCAGGCCGACGATTCCGTCCGTTTGGAGGCCCGGTTCGCGGCCGCCATCGACGAGTCCACAGCGGCCGTGATGCTCGACGGGGTCGACCTGATCCAGCAACTCGGTCTGGTGCCGCCCTTCACCGGCCAGGGTGGCAATGTGATGATCGGCCCGGACCTCGTCGTGGTCAGCGATTTCGGCCTCGATCCCGATGGCCCCTATCCGCAGTTGAGTCTCGACGCCGGTGGCCTCTCGCTCGGTACCCATGACTTCGAGGTCCAAGGATTCCGGCCGTCGGATGGCGTTACGGTCATCGCCACGAAGGATTTCGTCATGGTAGGCGCCCTCGATGAGAAGGTTCGCGCAATCACCGCGGCCGGTTTGCTGGAGCCTTCGAAGACGAAGGGTGGCTTCCATCTCGGCAACGCTTCAGTCGGCGACGCGTCCGCCGGAGCCCCGGTCGCCTACCCGGACGGCTCCGAACTCCGATCCGGCATCGTAGAGACGGTCGAAGCCCGGCTCGCGGGCGGAACTCCGTAGTGCTCGGCTTCCTTTCTGGAGGAGACTCCTTGCGAATCAAATCAGCCGCTTTGACGTTGGTGCTCTTGCTTGCCGCCGCAGCGGGCGCGGTAGCTCCGGGCGTGCCCGGCAGCTTCAACTATCAGGGCGTGCTGCTCGATAGCGGGGGGCAGCCGCAGACCGGCCCCGTCGATCTCACCGTCCGGCTCTGGGATCAGGGCTTCTCCGGCACGCTCCTCTACAAGCAGGACCGTGACAACACGGTTCTGGTGGACGGCGTCTTCTCCATCCTCATCGGACCGACCGGCATCGCGACGGATACCCCGACCAACCCGCTCACCACGACCCTGGTGGATGCGCTCAGCATGGACCTGGGTGCCTCGGGAGACATCTGGATCGAGGTCTCGGTCGACGGGAACGCACCTCTCGGCCGAAACCAGCTGCAGGCAGTCCCGTTCGCGGTCAAGGCGGAAACGGCCGAGCAGGCGACGAACGCGGTGAACATCCTCACCGCCGGCGGCGTGAGCGGAGGCATCCTCGACTCGATCTGGCAGGATTTCGCCTTCGACGGGGGAGACCCTCCCAATTCGGATCCGAGCGAAGGGACCGCAGACACCGACGCGGATGGCGTTCCGAATTTCCTGGACTCGGACAACGATAACGACGGCTTCATCGATGAAGTCGAACTCGCGCAGGGCTCGAACATCAACCTGATCACGCCCCGAATCGATTCGTTCTCGGGAAGTGGCTCCGCGTTCGTGGCCCTTCCGCTCACCGCGACGGGAGGCAGCTTCGACCCATCAATGAACGTGACCGTGGGCGGCACCGGAGTTTCGCCTACGGCCGTCACCCCCACGAGCTTCGATTTCGTGGCGCCGGCCATGCCAGTAGGGGCGTATCCGGTCGTCGCGCTCCATCCAAACGGAGAGTCCGGTTCGGCGGATCTCACCTACCTTGCATTGGTTCCGCAGCTGACGTCGTTCTCGGCGGACGGTTCACTCCTGGAAGCGATCTTGATCCAGGCCACGGGGAGTGACTTCGACCCGGGAATGACGGTCACCGTCGGTGGCACTGCCGTCACCCCGATGTCGGTGACGCCAACGACCTTCGATTTCCTGGCGCCACCGATGCTACCTGGCCCCCATCCTGTGGTCGTGACGGTTCCCAGTGGAGGGATGGCGTCCCTGGACCTGACGTATGTCTTCGATCGCTCCCTACTCGGCGGGGACCCGGTCGAGGCGGTGGCTCTCGGAGTGGATCAGCTGCTCGCGCATACCGACGCCGACTACTTCCGGGACACCTTGGACGACGGGCAAGTCGTCCTCGGCTCCGTCCAGTCGGTCGCCGGTTCGGAGGGCGGTACCACCTCGATCCATTGGGATTCCACGGGCCGCCTGGCCGCATTCCGATTGAATTCGAGCACCTTCTTCACCGAGTTGATCGTGGATGCGGATCTCGACGGCGATCTGGAGGCCGCGGAGGCCATCACGCTCGAGAGCGTTGGGGTAAACCGGACGCATGGCGCGAGCCTCGTCCACGACGGCTCCGACAGGGTTGCGATCGGGTATCTCCGCTCCACGTCAACAGAAACCCGCGTGCGGATCTATCACGACCGGGATGGCAACGGAGACTTCGCGGGACCCAAGGAGGCTGTCACCGCCGAGGCTCGCCCGGGCGTCACGATCAACTCAAAGGCGATCGGCGAACTCGCGGCTGATTCGGCCGGCCGGCTGGCCTACGTATCCGATGATCAGCTGGCTTCCGCGCTCAAGGTTGCGTGGGATCGGAATGGCGACGGTGACTACAACGATATGGTTGGCACGAATCCGGAGAAATTCGTGGCGGCAACCGCGCTACCGTTCTGCCTGGGAACCGACTTCGATGGTTCGGATGCCCTGGTCATCGTGTACGGCGATATCAATGGGTTCCACCTGCTGCGGGATCTCAGCGGTGATGGCGACTTCGCCGATGCCGGCGAAGCCGTCACGCTCGCACCCGTCTCCCAAGTGGACCTACCTGAGGGCTGTGATGTCGATGCGAGCGGCAGCGGGCTGGCAATTTCCGTCACGGACGGAGCCAATCTGAGCCTGCTCGTCGATCGCAATGGCGATGGCGACTTCGCCGATACCAACGAGAACACCTTGGAAGGCACCGCGAACTCGGGCCCGATCGCGGTGGAGCGGCTGGGCAACGGCACGGTGGTCGTGCACACCCAGGAGGGATTGGTGGAGGATCCGAACTAGCCCGGCAGAGCCCTTTCCTGGGCAAGGAGACTCGATTTTGGTCTCTCCTCGGATTGCGGTACCCATCGGGTATCCACTTCGAGGAGATCCCCATGGCCGAGCCTGCTGGACCCAAGATCAACCCGGGTGACATCCTGGGTTGGCCGATTCTGAAGATCGACTACCCCACCGATGCGGATCGGATCGCGGCGCTTCTTCCCCCGGGCATCGATCCGGCCGCGAGCGCAAACGTCCGTCTTTCGATCTACAACTTCCCCGTGCCGGACGAGCCCGAATACGGCGTGGTCGTGAGTGTGGATGCGGACTACCGCGGCACGCCCGGTCTCTACGCGCTTGGCTACGGCATCGACCAGGAATCGGCCATCTTCATCAGCCGGGACATGAATGGTCAGCCGAAGTATCCCTGTGCCATCACCTACTACCGGCTGGGCGCGAGCATTACGGCACGCTGTTCCCACCAGGGCTACACGTTCATCGAGTTCAAGGGCCAGACGACGGGCGTCGCCGAGAACCCGGAACCCTTCACCGAGCACGAGTGGTGGATCAAGGTTTCGCGCGCAGTGGGTGGTGCGGAGAAGGCCTACGATTTTCCGCCCCACGTGGTGAAGGTCGCGACGACCTATCAGACCTTTCATCAGGAGACGGCCCAGGGTGAGCTGGTGCTGCGGGAGAGCCCCTGGGACCCGATCGCCGAGCTGTTGCCCCGGCGCGGGGATCTGAGCGCACGGCTCTGGACGGCCATGCCGACGAGCCGGGAAATCACACTGGAAGGTGCGCTCGATCCGGACGCGTTCTGGCCCTACGCGGATACGATCGGAGGCTCGCGTTGGCCTGGCACCTCGGGAGGCCCAAACCGCTAGACAAGCCAGTATCCCCGTGGGGATACTCCGAATTGATCTAGTACTATCGAGCACTATACTCAGGATTCATCCTGAGAGGGTTGCCGATGGCCTCGATTCGCAAGCAACGAGACGTCCACGAGATCCGCGAGTGCCGTACGACCGAGCGGGGCCCGCGGCAATACACGCTCGCACGATTCAAGGATGTGTTGACGCCCGAGGTCCTCGACGAAGCGGCCGCCCGGGCGCATCTGCCATTCGATCGCGAGCGTCTCGTCGCGCGTGCCCGAGCCCGCGGAATCGCCGTCTCGCGCCATCGAACGCATGCGACCGCGCGCAAGTTCCTTGCCGAGTTGCGGCGGGGCATGTTGCCCGAGCCGAGCCTGGTGGCCCAGCTAAGAGGAGCCCTCGCGGCCGCAGAGGAACAGCCGCTCCCGGCCCACCTGACCGACGCCGCAGATTGGCTCGGTCGCAGCGAAGCTGCGCGAGGCAAGGCGCTACGCGGCCTTCTGCGTGTCGCGAGCCGGGTCGTCCACTCCCGCGGGCCGCGGCGTGAAGCGTCCCCCGAGCCCTTTCCCCGTTTCAGTTCCGGTGAGCCCGCCTAGCATTCCGAGAAGCCTGCATGCTACTCGACGAACAGATCGTGTCGATCGAACGGATCTTCCAAGCGGAAGACATTCCACACGCCTTTGGCGGCGCCCAGGCTCTCGGCTACTACGGCAGCATTCGAGCGACCCACGATATCGACGTGAACGTGTTCCTGGGCGTGGACCAGGCCGAGCGTGTCTTCGGGACCCTCGCTGCCCTGGGCGCAGCGGTCAGCAACCCCGGCCTGCGCCATCTCGTCGCCCGCGACGAACAAGTGCGCGTGTTCTGGGACGACACGCCCATCGATCTGTTCTTTGCCTACGACGCCCTGCACATGAGTTCGATGGGGCGTCGCCGGCGCGTGGATTTCTACGGCGACCCGATCCATATCCTGAGTGCAGAAGACCTGATCACCTACAAGGCCACCTTCAATCGCGAGAAGGATTGGAACGATATCGCCGGGATGATCTACGCCTGCGACGCTCCCCTCGATTTCGACTACGTCCGAACGTGGCTGGCTCGCATCGACGGGCCCGAGGGGCTGCGGCTCGAGCGGCTCGAGCGATTGATCGCTTCGGGAGGGCAGGATCTGGGCGGCTGATTCGGGTGTCTACTCCAGCACACCCGCAACGGCCAGCTCGGCGAAGCGTTCATCGTCGTAGCCCAGGAGTTGGCTCAGGACGTCGAAGTTGCCGGCGCCGAGGCTCGGGAATTCGGTGGGGACGCGAGCCGGCGTGCGTGAGAGACGTGAGCGTGAAGTCTCCACGACCGTGGGCACGCTGCCGCCCTCGACCCGGACGAAGTGGCCACGCGCCTGGAGTTGGGGATCCTCCGAGAGGCCCTGGCTATCGAGCACGCAATGGGCGGGGATGCCTTGTGCGATCAATGCGGTCTCGAGCTCGGCGCCGTCCCGCCCGGTCGTGAGTTCTGCCAACGCGAGGTCGAGCGCTTCCGCGTTGCGCTGCCGGGTAGCGAGGGAGTCGAAGCGCGGGTCGGATGCCAGGGAGCCTGCCCCGAGTACCTCGCAGAGTGCCTCCCACTCATGGTCGTTCCGAGCCGCGAGCGCGATCCAGCGATCCTCTCCAGCCACCGGAAAACAGCCGTGGGGCGCCATGTCTTCGTCTTGATTGCCCTCGCGTGTCCAGATCTCGCCGTTCGTGGTGTAGGCGAGCACCGCAGGAGCCAACGCGTGAAGGGAAGCCTCGGCCTGGGAGAGATCGATGTGCTGGCCTTCCCCAGTGCGCCGCCGATGCTCGAGGGCCGCCAGCACCGCCGAGGCGTTGAACCTCGGAGCGATGTAGTCCGTGTAGGCGCCGAAGGGGCTGGCCGGCGGGCGATCCTGCCAGCCCGTCAGTTCCGAGAAGCCGCAGACCGCGCCGGCCAGGTTGCCATAGCCTGCAAAGCGTGAGATCGGTCCGGTCTGTCCCATCAGGCAGGTGGAGAGCATGATGAGCTCGGGCTTCTCCATGCGCAGGGTCTCGTAGTCGAAACCCAGCTTCGCCATCGTGCCCGGTGCGAAGGATTCGCAGACGACGTCGGCCCATTGCACGAGGTCGAGGATCACCTGGCGCCCCTCGGGGTTGGCCAGATCGAGCGTGAGCATCTGCTTGCCCGTGTTGGCCGTATGGAAGACGACGGAGGCGTCCTCGCCGGACACGCCACCGGCGAAGGGCCGCAGCGTGCGACATACGTCGAGGCGGGAGGTGGATTCGACGCGGATCACCGTTGCACCGTAGTCGCATAACATCCGCGTGGCGATCGGGCCTGCGAGTGCCCACATGAAGTCGAGGATCTTCACGCCATCGAGCGGGAGCCCAGGCGGGCCGCTCGGCCCCGCCGCGGCCGGCACGGCACGCGGCTCGCGCCGGTCTTCGAGCACCTCGCTCTGATGCTCGCCGAGGCGCGGGGCGCGTCCGCCCTGCGTGAGAGGACTGCGAGAGAGCTTCGCCCACGGACCACACGCCACGGTATGGCCCTTGCCGTCGGGGCGTTCGGTTCGCATGAAATAGCCCCGCTCTTCGAATTGCTCGCTCTTGGCCACATCTTCCGGGGTACTGACTGGAGCGACGAGAAGACGGCGTTCCATGGCCAGTGCGAGCAGTTCCTGCTTCGTCTTTGATGCTGTCCAAGCCGCGATGGCGCTCTTGGCGGCCTCGAAGTCATCGAACGTCCGTTTTCCCGCCAACACCAATGCGAAGAAATCGACCCAGTCCGTATCTCGCATCGCATCATCGCAGAAACCGTCCTCATGGACACAGGCCATCAGGCGTGCGGTCGCGGGCCCGACCGTCGAGCCGAAGAGATGGGTGATGGAGACGAAGCCATCAAGTGCCGGGTAGCCGAAGCGCACGACGATCGGCCCGAGCTTGAGCCCACCCGCGAAGCGCTGCGCTCCCGCCTCGCCGACCTGAGCGGCCACCAGATCCGACTGGGTCGCGAGCGTCACCGCCTGCTGCGCCGAGATATCGATGTGCTGGCCGAGCCCCGAACGCTGGCGCTCGTGAAGTGCCACGAGCACCGCCACGTTCGCCTCGATTCCGGCGTGGAAGAAGGCCTGCGGCACGCGAATGCGCACGGGAGCCCGGTCATCGTCGCCGGTCAGCCAGAGGGGACCGCCCGCTGCGAGGAGGGTGAGGTCGGTCGCGGGCCACGCCGCTTTGGGTCCGTCCTGGCCGAACGCCGTGATGGAGACGTAGATGAGGCCCGGGTTCAGCGAGGCCAGCTCCTCGTAGCCGAACCCTTCCGCGGCCAGGGCCCCGGGCGCATCGGACTCGATCCACACGTCGGCGGTCGTAGCCAGCTCCCGGAGCTTCGCGCGGCCCTCATCGGTCGTCCGGTCGAGCATGACGCTGCGCTTGCCCCGGGCGTAGGACCACCAGAACAGCGAACGCTCGGCGCCCGGCTCACCATCGGCAAAGGGTCCGAGCCGTCGGGCCGGGTTGCCATCCGGGGGCTCGACGCAGATCACGTCCGCCCCCAGGTCGGCGAGCATCATCCCGCACATCTGGCCTCGATCATCGGAAAGATCCAGCACCCGGCAGCCATCCAGCAAATCAGTCTCCCTTCGCCCAGCGCCCATCCTACACCGGGTGGGGGCCGTCAGGAACCACCGGAAAAGCTAGGCTGGGCCCATGACGAGGCGTCTTCTCCTGCCGACGATCCTGCTGCTCATGGCGACATCCACGCTCGGATGCAGGGCCATGTTTCAGTGGTGGATCACACCGGCGCCCTTCGATTCGCACACGCCGCCGCCGGCCCCGGACTACGCCGAGCTCGCCAGCTGGGCGGCCCACCCCGACGTCTCCGACCCGGCTGATCTGGTGCCGCCCGGTTCCGATGCGGTCGATCGGCAGGCCGAAGCGCCGGTCGATGTCTTCTTCCTCCACCCGACGACCTACTACAACGGCGAGCACTTCAACGCTCCCTGGGACGACCCGGACGCTGCAGAGATCACGGATACCGGCGTGATGGCCACCCAGGCGAGCAGCTTCAACGGAGCAGGCCGCATCTTCGCCCCCTATTACCGGCAGATGGCCCTGGGCGGCTACTTCACGCCCGACAAAGCCAAGGGCCTGGAACTGGCCTACACCGATGTGGAACGCGCCTTCGACCACTGGCTGAACGAGCGGAGCGGGGGCCGTCCCTTCATTCTTGCCAGCCACAGCCAGGGCAGCCGGCACGCCCAGACACTACTGCAAGAACGCTTCTCGGGCGAAGAGGGCCGGGCGCTCCGCGAGCGACTCGTCGCGGCCTACCTGATCGGCGGCTGGATCCCCACGACGAAGTTAGGTGCGGAGCTCCCGCTGCCTGCCTGCGAAACCGCGCAGGACACGGGCTGCCTGATCGGCTGGCGCACCGTCAGCGCCGATGCCGAGCCCCGCTCCGAGATCAACGAACTCGAAGCGCCGGAGACCAACCTGTGCACCAATCCGTTGTCGTGGACCCGAGGCGACACGCGCGCACCGGCCAGCGAGCACCTGGGCGCTCTGCCCCTCGGCCAGAACGACCGCAACGCGCTCCCTCCGATCACGGTCGAGATGCTTGGCGCCCGCTGCAGCGCTGGCCAGCTGCAGATCGATCCGACGCCCGAGGGCGACGGCTGGGACGTCCTCGTCCGCCAGGGCAACTTCCACGTCTACGACTACGCCCTCTTCACGATGAATGTCCGCGCAAACGCCGAGCAGCGGGTCGCTGCCTACCTCGCGAGCGACGCGAGGAGATAGCTCGCTACCCTTCTCGCCACGACGCCCCGGTAGCTCAGTTGGATAGAGCGGCTGCCTTCTAAGCAGCGGGTCG
>JAAETT010000419.1 GCA_024228115.1 bacterium | reverse complement strand
TTAGACCTGCACCATTTCCCTTCAATGGATTTGATAAGCAATTTAAGTGCCACACCGTCTATCGAGCTTTCACTAGATTAAGTTATGAAGCAGGCAATTGTTCCCAAGATCTACATTATAAAACCTTTCAAATCCTTTTAAATAATGAAAAATCGGCGAAAATCGCCATTTCGCCTTCAAATCCTTGGATTCGGCCAAATTCGGAATAGCGATCGGAAGAAGATGCAGCACAATTTCAGCTTGATATTTGTTATCCACACTTCAAAAAACCTACTGGAAGCGAATTTAAGAAAAAATCGGCGAAAATCATCATTTCTCCTTCAAATCCTCAGAGTCAGCCAAATTCGGAATAACGATCGGAAAACGATGCAGCATTAATCAATTAAAACCAATAACAGATTCGGAAGATCAAAGCCAATAACAGATTCGGAATCCCTGACCTTGATTTGCCCAGAAAGAACTATCCTCTTTTCCTTTGGTCTAAGTGACATATATTTGCATGGGTCACAATTTTGGGATGTGAATGATGGTTCCATGTGCATTTCTAATGCTGATGGACCAAATCAATAACAGATTCGGAGTTGCCGACCTTTATTTAGCCAAAATAAAAACCATTTTCCTTTGTTCAAAGTGACATATTCACATGGGTCACATTTTGGGAAGTGAACCATGGTTCCATGTGCTTTCATGATATTGATGGACTAAGCCAGTAACAGATTCGGAATCTCCAACTTTGATTTGCCCAGAAAAATTGTTTTCCTTTGTTCTGTCTGACATATTTGCATGGGTCATAATTTTAGGATGTGAACCATGGTTCCACATGCTTTCACGATGTTGATGGACTAAATCAGTAACAGATTCGGAATCTCCGACCTTGATTTGCTCAGGAAAACTATTTTCCTTTGTTCAAAGTGACATATTTGCTAGGGTCATAATTTTGGGATGTGAACCATGGTTCCACATGCTTTCATGATGTTAGTGAATCAAAACTAATAACAGATTCGAGTTCTCCGACCTTG
>JAAETT010000418.1 GCA_024228115.1 bacterium | reverse complement strand
TTATAATTATGATTTATCTAGTTGCTTTATATTAAATATTCTATATACCTTTATGTTTCTTTGATTTTGAGATGAAAGATGTAAAGAGTGTATAATAAGAGCTCCGATTGTTTTTTTATTGAAGAGCTCTCTATATATTTTATCATGAATACCTTTCTTACCTTTATTTATATTTCTATTCTTAAACTTCATTCATCATCGTATGTTAGTTATTGTGGTATGAATTATGCTAATATTATAGGATTTTTCTTATTCAATATTTTTATTATTCAGTTCTTTAGTGGGATTTTATTAGTTTCTTATTTTAATAATATTTTTATTCTTAGTTTTGATTCTGTTATTTATATTATGATTGAAATACTTTATGGTTTTATGTTGAGATGATTTCATTGTTTATTTTCTTCTTTATTCATTTTTTATATTTATATGCACATATTTCGTGCTCTTTGATTACGTATTTTAGTTTTTGATTCTATATCATTTACATATTATACTGGTATTATTATATTTATCATGGGAATATTAAATAGCTTTCTTGGTTATATATTGAATTTTGGACAAATGTCATATTGAGGATATATGGTATTATTAGGATTAGTTGGTATATTTGGTATTTTATATTGAATGATTATTGATATGTTGTGATGTTGTTGTTATGTTGTAGTATTTAGAATACTTTTATTACATTTTGTAATAGGATGATTAATTATTATATTTATTATATTTCATGTTTTAGTTCTTCATGGATTTGGATCTGTTAATCCTATGCTTAATAATTTATCTAGTTATATTATTTCATTTTATATAGTATTGTTTAAAGATATATGCTTATCTTTGTTTTGTATTTATTCATTTTTTATATTATTATTCTTTCATCCTGATATTTTAGGTAATGCTGATAATTTAATTTTAGCTAATCCATTAGTTACACCTGATCATATTGTCCCAGAGGCATACTTTATGTTTATATTCTATTTACTTCGGAGTTTTCATGTTAAATTATGTGGTATTGCATGTGTTGGATTTTATATCTTGTTTATTATATATTAGTTTTATTTATTTTTATTCCAATCATGTTTTATATTCTTACTTTAATTTATTCATGTTATTTATTTACTCCAGATATTAATTTATCATTATTTATTTAATAAGTTAATCATGTTCTGCATTATTTATAATTATACGGAGATCAAGCAGCTGAAATTTCGTTGCTCTCTGATATTTATTCATGATTTTATGATTGTTTTGACTACTCTTAGTATAATCTTTACTTATAGTTTTATTGTATTATTATTATATTTTATATTTATTGTGATATTGGGTATTGAATGGTTATTTTATAATATTATTGAAATTAATTTAATAATTGATTTGATTTATTTATCTGCTTTATTATGTTTATTTTTATTATCTGGAATTATGAGTTGTTGATAGCTCGTATTATATATTATATTGTATTTTGTTCAATTATGATGGGTTGTTGACAAAGACGAATAGGACCATTAAATGATGATTCTAATTTAAGATCAAAATCCTGTTTTATCTAGTTTATCTCGTATTATAGAAGTTTCATTGTTTTCTCCTTAGATGATAAATTATCTGTATTCAGTGAAAGTTTTGAATGTGGTTTTTATCCTATTTTAATTCAGATGTTATATTATCATCTCACTATATTATATCACCTATCTTATTTTACTTCTATTATTC
>JAAETT010000417.1 GCA_024228115.1 bacterium | reverse complement strand
GAGATGATCGGACTTCTTGGCATGCTTGGTCATGGTGGCGGTTCCTTCTTGGTGTAGTGACCCCCTCCGTAATACACGGAGGGTGAAGGAGCCGCCGCTCTCAAACTCTCAGAAAATCAACCGGTTCTGGGACATCCCCTTGGCGAATCCAAACGGTGCTGCGGCGACGGTTACGCAGACCGCGCCAACGGTAACAACAGTCGCTGCCGCACCCTGAACGGCAGCACACGTGTTGGGGTTCCGATAGCAAAACACTACCGGATCGAAGGACTGAAAACGCGACGGAGGTGTAGGCGCGGGACCGCGCCCGCCTTGACCCTTTGGCACCCGACTATCTTCCTGCGCCTGCGGGTGACCGACATTTCGTTCCCGACTGCCGGTCGGCTGACGATTCGCTGAACCCTTTCTCTTGTTCGGGTTCGGGCGCAGTGACTTACCTCCCTTGTTCTTCCCCTTGGCCCATCCGTATGGGTCGCTCCACTGCAGGGGCGAGCTATCGACATAGCTGTAAGCGTGGTTGGTCGTTCCCAGATCGAGTTCGAACTGGTTCGACATGAACTGGCGCGCAAGCAGCGCCTCCGGTGGCGCAAGGTCGTACAACTGGCCGATCGGATCGGCGTTGATGTACCTCCCGGTGGCAGGATCGTAGGATCGGAACCTGTTGTAGTGCGGGAGTGAGCCTGCCGCTCGGCCACGAGGCGCTCACCATGACCGATCCTGGAGCGTAATGGGAATACGGAAAGAACGCCCCGGTTCACGGTTCATGCATTCATTCACGTGCGTTGTTTCTCGGCCTCAGACGCCGGACAATCGCAAGTACCCCAAGGGTTAGCGTGAAGGCCGGAAGGGAATACATGAACCCGCACAACGCGGTGTACCACCAGCCTAGTGAATCGACAAGATGTGCCTCTTCTAGAGCCATCTGAATCAGGACGGCAATGGCGAAGTAGCCGAAGAAGACCCGGGATACAACCTTGAAGTTCATGTTAGGCTACCAACTGCTTCGCCTTACCACTGCCCGCCGCAACTTTGGCGGAAGGTAGGGCGGGTTGTTTGCACCAAAGGGCGCATTCGGCCACGTACCGGAATTCCCGAGACCGCACGCGGAGAGCGCGTTAGACGCGCACTGGCAGCAGTTGAACTGGAAGAGATTGTAATTCTTGCCTTCGCACTTCTTCATCTCATTTCGTACGCATTGATCGTTTGAAAGACCCGTTGTTGGGGTGAAGTTGGCGCCTCCAGGGTTCGGATCCGCGTGTACCCCGCCTCTATCGAAACTCATCGTATCGCCGTTGTTCTTGTCGAACCGGAGGAAACAGTGGCGTGCGTAGGGAACTGCGGTCGGGTAGAAATGCCTTACACCCACCTCGACGTCTTCGCCCTTCGGGTCGATATTGCGAGATGGAGCATTCTTCGCATAGCCGAAAATGTTGATTTCACCCCATTGCCCGATCGGGTCCGCATTGATGTAGCGTCCGGTGGCCGGATCGAAATACCGGAACCTGTTGTAGTGGAGGTCTGTTTCGCCATCGGCGTACTGTCCCGGGAAACGGGTGTTGAAAGCCACCGTACTCGTGGGGTCTACCACGGCCGCACCGAACGACTCATGGCTCTGCCTCCACACACTGGCCTCGCTCGCGTTCGTCAGCATCCGCGGCGTGTCGAGATGGTCCGTGTGGACATCGTAGACGACCTCCGTTCCGGGACCCGTCGGATCCGCCACCTGGATCGGCGCGAAGCCTCCGGCGTAGGCGTAGCGCCGGCTTCGAGTTCCTGTACCGTCAAATTCGGACAGGAGATCGTCCCCGTCCCACAGAAACCAAGTCGTGGTTCCATTCGCCGTCTTCTGGATCCGCCGGCCG
>JAAETT010000416.1 GCA_024228115.1 bacterium | reverse complement strand
CGACGTGACTCCCTTGCTACTCAGCAAGCGATCTTGGGATCCTTGGCAGAGGAAACCGGAAGCCAAGCACAGAGCGCCATCGAAACCCCCGCTTTCGGCCTTTCTGGCGCCAACCGGCACCAAATTTCAGCACCCTGCTAACGGTTTTGGCGCTCAAGTCGTCACCTTCGACCGCCAGAGCTGCGTGCTCTACAAGAAGGCGCTCGACCAGCACCTCCCGCCCGAGACCTCCGACATCGTCATGTCGGTGAACAGCGGAGAAGACGATTACGCCCCTTACCGCCGCGACCGCGATGCCGAGGAGAAGCTCCTGGATCGCTTCCGGGACCCCAACGACCCCCTGAAAATCATCATCGTCACGTCGAAGCTGCTCACGGGCTTCGATGCCCCGATCCTGCAGACGATGTACCTCGACCGACCCCTGCGCGATCACACCCTCCTCCAAGCGATCTGCCGAACAAACCGCCCGTACGGTCAATTGAAGACCCACGGTCTCATCGTCGACTACCTCGGGATCTTCGACGACGTCGCCCAAGCCATACAGTTCGACGAGGAAGGCATCACCAAGGTCGTCTCGAACATCTCCGAGCTCAAGGCGAAGCTGCCTGAGGCCGTGCAGAAGTGCCTCGAGTACTTCCCCGGTGTCGACAGAACTGTGACTGGCTACGAGGGGCTGATGGCCGCGCAGGAGTGCCTGCCGAACAATGATGTTCGGGACCGCTTCGCTGAAGATGTCAGCTACGTGGCGAGGCTGTGGGAGGCGATCTCGCCCGACCCGATACTTGGGCAGTACGAGACGGACTACCGCTGGATCGCCCAGGTCTATGAGTCGGTCAAGCCGGTGTCCGCCACGGGGCAACTGCTCTGGCACCGCTTGGGCGCGAAGACGATCGACCTTATCCACCAGAACGTGCATGTCGATGCTGTCCACGATGATCTCGAAACGCTGGTGGTCGATGCAGATCTTCTCGAGGCAGTGCTTGGAGCTCCGGATCCCAAGAAGAAGGCCAAAGAGATCGAGATCAAGGTTGTTCACCGGCTTCGGAAGCACATCCACGACCCGCGCTTCAAGGCGCTGGCAGAGCGGCTCGAGGACCTGAAGAACCGGCACGAGCAAGGTTTGCTGGTCAGCGTCGAGTTTCTCAAAGCGCTGCTGGAACTTGCACACGACGTCGTTGAGACCGAGAAGGCAGTGCCTCCTATGGAGGAAAAGGAGCGCGGGAAGGCGGCGCTGACCGAGCTGTTCGAAGAGGCCAAGAACGGAGACACGCCGATCATGGTCGAGCGCGTCGTGAACGACATCGACGAGATCGTCCGAGAGGTCCGCTTCGACGACTGGCAGAGTACGCACGCCGGCGAGCGCGAGGTGAAGATGGCCTTGAGGAAGACACTGTTGAGGTACCAGCTTCATCAGGACGCGGGACTTTTCGGCCGCGCGTTCGAGTACATTCGCCAGTACTACTGATCAGAACGCTTCTGCTGACGGGAAGCATATTGCGGCTCTGTGGACTTCGTGGATTGGAAGGGCGAGAAGCCCATCACCGTCCGTTGGAGATTGAAGACGTCCCTGTCGGAGGCACTCTGGTGCTCCCTTCAAGGGGCACCGGCTTAGCGCACCAAGGTGCCGTTTCTCTTCGCGCCTCCGACGCGACCCCGAGATCATGCCGTATCTCCCGCGTTGGCTGCTTCCATGGCCTTCTCCTTGATCGTCACCATCTGGAACGAGAACCCGCCCAGGAAGTAGGTCAGCCACTCTGTGTAGTCGCCGGTGCGGTCCGCGCTCCGTAGGGCTTTGTAGTACCGGTCGCGGTCGCGGTTGTAGTAGCCCGAGAGCTCGAAGAGGTACTTGAAGTCGTAGCCCCGCTGGTAGAGGAGCAGCGTGGTGAGCATGCGCGCCGTGCGCCCGTTGCCATCGATGAAGGGGTGAATCCACACGAGCCGATGCTGGGATATTCCGGCCTGAATCACGGGGTGGACCCAAGTATCCCCGTCGCCGTTGTTGCCGTAGTTCTTGCTTTCTTCGATCCAACGTAGAAGGGAGGCCACCTCTTCTTCGACCTGCGCCCAGTGCGGTGGCGCGTGATGTACGACGGTCTCGCCGTTCACCACGTCACCTACGCTCACCTCTTCGCGCCGCAGCTGCCCCGCATAGCGGGAGCCCCCGCGGACGCCATCTACCAGCAGCCGGTGGAGGTTGAGCAGGTCTCCCTTGTTGAGAACTGCCGATCGGTCTCCCTGGAAGCCATCCAGCGCTTCGAAGGATCGAAGGTAGTTGCAGAACTCCCGCTCACTGTCGTGCAGCGCCCGGTCGGGCAGCTGTTCGGCCAGTGCGAATGCCTCCTCGAGTGTGAGTGTGTTGCCCTCGATCTGAACGCTGTTGAGAGCCTCCTGCACCTGAGCCTTGGCGCGGACTCCGTGGATCCAGTCGGGGCGCAGGCGCACCGCCTCGAGGAAGCCAGAGGTGCTCTCGATCGCCTTGATCTGGCGCTGGATCTTGGGGGTGAGGGTGAACTGCGGGGAGAAGATCACAGGGGCTCCGGGCCATTGGGATGCAATGAGTCATTGTACAGCGAACGCTGCGTTCACCGGCCAGGATGGGTTGTGTCGCCGCGGGCGTTCAGGTGGCTCACGGGAACTCCATCAACATCGCCTCACCCTCACTGATCCAGTTCACCGCGACGCCTCGAACCGGAAGACCTCCAGCGCTCTTCACCGCCGCCGCGTAGGCCTCCAACTGTGGCCAGTACACTCCGAAGCGCTCCTGTCGGTCCTCGATCTGGTCCGACTTGTGATCGAACACCCAGGAACCGTTGCTTGTTTCGACGAGCAGATCCATTGCGCCGTGGACGGTGCTTCCATTCTCGTTGACGGCCAGGAACGGGACCTCGGTGCGTATCGCGGTCGGGTTGAGTTCTTGGGTCAGCCACTCTTCGAATTCGACGACGGCTGTGCAGATGGCGTCGGTGGCGTCGTCGGGTAGCTCCACGCCGGTACCTCTGGCGAGGAGTTCGCGTCGTTCGGGGTGGCCGAAGAGGATTTCGAATGCGCGGTGCAGGAGATTGCCGCGTTCGGCTGGGTTGCCTGGGAGGGTTGCTTCGAATGGCTGGGCGTAGCTCACGGTTCGGAGAGAAGCCGGAAGTGGAAGTGCCGCGGCGTGCAGCTCAGAGGGAGCGATCTGGTCTGGGGTAAGGGCACTCGGATCGGGCGCATCGTTGAGAACGATCGCGCGACGGCCCAGCGTGGGCAAAGGAAGCTCGACCTCGGGAACCTGGGGCTCGTCTCCTCCGGGTTCTGCGTGGATGACACGGCAAGGGTAGGTTTCGCCTCCCGCCGTCAGGCCCTCGGGCCCGAGTTCGAGTCCGACGGCTTCGCGCAGGAGCGACCAGTAGGTGTTGGCCTCGTCGGCACCGGATTTGAGCTTCTCGCGCAGGTACTCGGGCCACTGGAGGATCAGGCTCTCGCGGGCCCGGGTGAGCGCGACGTACAGCAGGCGATGAGCGTTGCGATTTCCGCGGCGTCTGAGGGGTTTCTTGAAGCGGTCGCTGGCTTCGGGGGATTCGAACTCCGGAGAGATCTCGAGGGCGGCTCGGTCGAGGATGCCGTCGAGGTCATCGAAGTCCTCGAACCAGACGGTGATGTCTGGCAGCCGCGGCTCGACTTTTTCATCGAGGCCGGTGAGGAGCACGATCGGCCACTCGCGGCCCTTTGCGGCGTGCCAGGTGGCGAGGACGACGGCAGTGTCGTCGCGGACGCGGGGCTCGGGCCGTTTGTTTCGGTCTTCGCGGGCATGCAGCGGGAGCCAGGCCAGGAAGCTCTTCGGGCCGGCTCCGTGGATTCCGGCGCTCGCAAGGGCCTCCGGCGGCGCTTCGTGAAAGTGGGTGGCGTCGGCATGGAGCTTGAGGAGATCGGCTCGCGCGGCAGCGGCATCCGGCCAACGGGCGATTTGATCCCAGAGGCCGAGTGCCTCGCATAGTTCGGCGAGCAGCGTGGGCACGCTTCGGTCAGAGGCACCGGCGATGACTGCGTCGAGGCAGGTGAGGGCCGGGTCGTCGAGGGCGGTGCCGTCGAGGAGTGCAGAGAGGGCCGGGCCAAGCTCGGATTGGCCAAGTTCGGTGACTGCGACAGCCAAGGCTGCGTGGCGATCGGCTGGGTCCGCAACGTAGGCCAAGGCCTGGCAGGTGAGTCGTACGATCGGGGAATCGATCCAATCGTCTTGTTGACGGCGGACTCGGATTCCGGCGCTGCGAAGGGCCTTTCCGAATGTGTCGAGTGATGCGTGTTTCGGAGCCAGCACCGCAATGTCGCTGCCGCGCAGGCGGCGATGGCATTTCAGATCGGCGTCCCAGACGCGGGCTTCTTCGTCGTCCAGGAGAGCCCGGATGCGGGCGACACTTTCGATGAGGAGAGCTGACTCAGCCTTCCTTACCTTGCTGCCGCCTGCCTCGATGACCTGGAGAGCAGAGAGTTCGCTTTCGAATTCGGCACGGCTCTCGAGGGTTACGTAGTCCTCATTGAACAGCCCCTTACCGACGCAGTTCAAGAAGGCCAGGAGTTTTTCTTGTGAGCGCCAGTTGGTGGCAAGGGGGTCGGTGCTTTCGGGGAATTGGACGGGGAGCTGTTCGAATAGTCTTGGGTCGGCGCCTTGGAACCCCATGATCGCCTGCTTGATGTCGCCCACCACGAGTGCCGGAATGCCTGCGTCGTGGAGGCGCCAGAGAAGGGCGAATTGGAGCGGGTTGGTGTCTTGGAACTCGTCGATCACCAGGCAATCGATGCGACTGCTGAGTGCCTTCACCACATCGCTTCGCTCTGCAAGAAGCTGCCAGGGTTCGGCGATCATGTCGGTGTAGTCGACGAGGCCGCGCCGGCGTTTGGCTTCGCCGAAGCGAGCGAGAGATTCGTCGGCTGCACGGATCAAACTGCGGAGATGATGGATCGCGTCCTCGAGCGGCCCGGGATGATGTGCGAGCTGGGCGGCAGCCTCCATCACTTCCGAGGCGAGTTCATCGTAACCTTCGGGAGTTGGCCCACCTCGCACGCTGATCCGCAGCTTGGAGAGCGACTTCCAGAGACTCCAATCGTTCGAGAGGCGATCCCCTTCCGCGGCCTGCGCGAGGGCCCGGTGATCCTTCCGGAACGCTTTGGTCGCTGCGTCGTTGCCCTCGAACTGCGGCACGAGGCTATCTGGGAAGCGCCCGCGGATTTCTTCTACGGCGCCTCGCAAACGTTGCTCGCAGCGGGCCGCATCACAGGTTGGCCCATACAGCTTTCGGAGAAACGCTTCGCTGGCATCTGCGAGATGGACAACTTCGCTTGCCCCGCGCGATCCGTGGCCAATTTCGCGCAGTTTCTTGATGACTTCAGCGACGCGCCTGCGAAGGGAAGCTTCAGCCGATTGCTTGCTCCCAAAGTCGTAGGTGTATCCGAAGTGACCCAGGTGATGCATGACGAAGTCGAGTTCGCTCGTTGCGGCGAGTTCGACGCCGATCAGAAACCCCGCCTCGTCGTCCGTGAGAAGCCGCGGCGCGGGCGATACTCCAGCCTCGAACGCGAACTCGCGCAGCAGCCGTGACCCGAAGCCGTGAATCGTCGAGATGTATGCGCGGTCGAGGCTGAGGGCCGAATCGAGCCGCCCCGAAGACACCAGTTCACCGCGGATCCGCCCACGCAACTCCGCAGCAGCGGCTTCGGTGTAGGTAACGGCAGCGATTCGTTCGGGAGCGACGAGTTCGTCGTTCACCCATTCGGCCAGCGATTTCTGGATCCGGTACGTCTTTCCGGAACCAGCGCCTGCCGGAATGATCGTCCGCATCGGAAGGCTCACGGGGATTCCTCCTGGGCTGCGCCTCTGCGGTGCAGGAAGATCCGCAGGAGCGGGTTGTCTTCCAGAGCGTATATTTTGATGCCCCAGTTCTTCTGGAAGGTCTTGTCGTCCTCTTCGTGGTTCAGGCACACACGGCCTCTCGCAACCTTGGCGACTTGCTCCTTCAGCCTGTCGAGTGCGCCCTTCGACACATCGTTTCCGAATGTTTCGAATTGGGCGAGGCCAGTTCCTTGTCGCGAAGGACCGTCTGACAATGCGGTCTGGTCGTTGAGCGTGTAGTAGAGGACGTCGATGCGTGGCGCCCTCTTGGCTGCCTCTCGAAGCGACGGGTGTTCCGCTCCTTCTGGCCCGCCGGTTTCGAGCATGGCACGGTAGAGCGACGCCTGAAGATCGAACGCGGATTCCATGCGTGTGCGCCGACCGCCAGAGCTGCTCTTTTTGTAGTCGACGACGCTGAGCGATCCGTCCGGGTGCTGCAAGACGACGTCGGCCGTGCCGCGCAGGGGGAGCGGGCGACCGCCATTTGCATTGGTCTCCACCTGGGGGAGCGTGCCCTTGAGTGTCACCTCGCAGGCAAGGATGCGAGCGCCCAGCCCGTCCAGCATGCGCCGCCACGCGAGAGCGGCCTCTTCGAGGTCTTGCTCCAGCCGGAAACGCTCGATTCCCCACGTGTTCCCGGCGGCAAACGCGGCATTGGCTTCGATGGCCTCACCCAGCAGAGCCGGTATCTGCTTCCGGATTGCATCTTCAGAAGGAAGGGAGGAGTCGGGGACGAAGAGCCCCTCGAATACCGCGTGAGCGAGGGTTCCCTGAATCAACGGGCCGAAATCTTCTGGTGCCCATTCGCGCGGCTGGAGATGGGCGCGATCGAGCAACCAGGCAAGGGGTGAGACCAGCAGCGTGTCGAGGCGGCTCGGGGAATTCGGCGGATGTTCGCCGTCCGTGCTTCCGATCAGGAGGAGGTTTCGGCCCAGTTCGAGATCGCTCGAGTGGATCTCCCGCGGCGGCTCCGGGGTGGCGGAATCAGCAATCGCGAGGCCACGCGCCTTGTCGAGCCCGTCCGTACCGTCGACGTCAATCACGAGAGCTTCATCTTCATCGATCTGATCGATGTGCTGGGCAATGAAGGCAAGGCAGCTCGAGAGCGCCAACTTTTCGCCGGCGGTATCGCGGCGTGGGATGAGGAAGGTGACTTCCTCGGAGGCCACTGACAGTTGCCGTCGAAAACGCGCACGTCGATCGGCCAGGATGTCCGCGCCGGTCGCGAGCTGGAAGCCGGCTCCCGCGAGATCTCCGAGATCGCTGTCCGTGAAAACCGGCGATACGGGGGCGTCAGCGGGGTAGTGCCCCGCAGCGCAGCCGATCACGATGAGGTACCGCGCATCCCGCCAGGGCTCGAGTGACTCATCGAGGACGGTGATGCCTTCCTGGGTGTGGGGAGGTTTGAACTCGGATTTCAGTCGACGCGGAGTAGCTGCGCGCTCGATCCGATCCCAAGGGATCTCGTTCTCCGAATCCAGGATCGCCGCAAGTTCTTCGCAGAGCCTCCGGACATCGGACAGAGTCGAATTGAGCTCGTCTCCGCCCTGGAGGAGTTCTGTGAAGGCGCGTAGGCGGCCGGTAAGGTGGTTCGGGCTGTCTGCCGGACGTGACAAAACGATGCGAAGCGCCTTCGTCGAGGCCTCTGGAGCATCCGCATCGAGCCGGGGCCGATGGCCCTGCATGACTTGATCCGCCAAGGCCATCCCGGTTGCGGCATCCCACGGCTGAAGGGGTGACGAGAGCAGCGTGGCCTGGGCCATCGCGGGTGCACTCGTACGCTGGCAGAGAAGAAACGCATACACGGCTTCGTAGGCGAGGTCGCGCCGCGGGGGCTCGATTTCGATCCCTGCCAGAGGCAGGCCCGCTGCATCGAAACTGGAAGCGACGGCGGCCCGCGTGAACGCGTCGTTCGGCAGGAGCAAGGCGAAATCCGAGGGGTTCAGCTGGGGCTCCCGGTCGAGGGCTTGCTGAACCATGCCGGCGGCAACTTCGGCTTCTTCGAGCGGATCTCGCAAGCCAAGGAACTGCACGCTCTCGTCGAGGGGCACCGATCCTTCAAGATCGCCGAAGATCCGGCGCTGGAGGTGGCCGAGCGCCGAGCTTTCCGATGCCCGGGGTGTGTTCTGAAACGATGCTTCGAGCGCCGTCTGCAAGGCCGGGTCGGGCGCTTCGCCACCGGCTTCGAGGTCTGCTCGCAGCTTTTCCAGGACCGCGAGCTGCCAGGCATCCAGACGCGGATGGTCTTCGATCCGACAGACTGCGATGTGACTGGACGCTTCGGCAGTAGGAACGGCGAGCAGGGCGCGCGCACCGGCCATTTCAGGGGGCAAGGTTTCGCCAAGAGCGTCGTGCAGGCGCGCCAGATCAGTGATGTGGCGCGCAGCGCGGCCCTGCAGGCCAGCCATGGCGCCGGTGGCTGCGTCGGCCAGCCGGGTGCCTGGAGCGACCCCTCTCAAGACGTGTAGAAAGCTCGCCTCCACGGCAGCCGCGGTCTCGTCGGGGGCCGCTTCGAGGCTCTTCGACCAGAAGGCGGTCTCTACTTCCCCTAGCGCATTGCTGAAGCTGGCATCCCAATCGCTTCCTGGCGAACCGACGAGGTACGCCTGCTGTGCGCGCTCGAGCAGATCCGCCCAGCCACCGACTGCCACCCCGATCAACGCACCGCGCTCCGCGAGGGCCCGGCGGAGCCGCCTCGCAGCGCCGCGGTCGGGAGCGAGCAGGAATTGGAGGGTCTCGAGCATTGGGCGGAACCTTGCGTGCGCGGCGATCTTTGGAAAGGGGTGCGAGGTCCGGCGATCATACACGGAGAAGGAATGGTTCTCCGGGCCTGAGGTGCCGGGGGGAAGGGCGCGAGCCCAGGCGAATCCCACCTCCGGCACCAGGTGGGCCTGGGCGAGCGTTTCTCGAGTGGGTTCATTCGGGCTGCTGCATCCCGATCACACACCCTTTGGAAGGCTGATTCTCGTGGGCGATGAGTCCATCGTGAAACGGCTACCAGCGAATGTTTCGCGAGATCAATTCCTCGAACGTGCCTGGCAGTCCTCCTCACGCCTGAACGGACGCCGATGCTAGGCTTCGCCCTTCATGTCGGCCGAACCCAAGATCCTTACGCCAGCCCTCCTCGAACATCTCGAGGCTCGGTTCCGCCTCGACTGGCGCGGCATCCACGGTGTCGCGCATTGGGCGCGGGTGCGCTGGAACGGGCTGCGGATTGCCGAGCGCACGGGAGCGGACACGCGGATTGTCGAGTTGTTCGCGTTCCTGCACGACTCGCAGCGAGAGAACGACGGCTCCGACAAGGATCATGGCTTGCGGGCGGCGAAGGTGGCCCGGGATCTGAACGGGCACTATTTCGACCTCGACGTTGGAGACCTCGACCTGCTCGCGTTCGCGTGCCAGGAGCACACGTTCGGGGGGACAAAGGCGCATCCGACGGTGCAGACCTGTTGGGATGCAGATCGGCTGGATCTCGGGCGCGTGGGGAAGCGGCCGGATCCGGCGCGGCTGTGTACGGAGGCGGCGCGGGATCGCGGGCTTATTCAAAAGGCGTGGGAGCGGAGCGTTCGGTGCCGGGGCTGGTAGGCTGAAGCAGTTGCAAGGAGCCCCGCGATGCGATCTTCACACTCCAGGGTAGGCCCGTTCCTGGCCGCCGTTCTCTTGTTGCTTCTGCCCGTTGGCATCCGCGGGGCAAGCGACGAGCCCGCATCAACCGAGTGGCTCAACGACGACTGGGATGGCATGCATCGATTCATTTCACAGGGAACAATCGTCAAGGGACACAAGTTCGGCTTCATCAAGCAACAGGGTTCATGCGACGTCGACAACCTCTGGCTTTCCTGGTCCACCACCCAACAGGTGAGTGACCTCGAAGCGGTTGAAGCAAGAATCCAACTCACGGTGGCCACGACGTCGATTCAGGTCCCCGTAGAGCTGGTGGGCTCAGCACCGCTCACACCCACGACGACCGTCGTGGCGTTCTCGAATTTCGCTGCGGGTGAGGAACTGGTGAAATTGCTGTCCAACGGGGGAGAGGTGGTGGTGAAGCTCGCGGGCCCCGAAGAACTGGTCTCCCGCTTCGAGGTGCTCGAGGATCGGTTCGCGCTTGGCGGTTTTGCCGCGAGTAGAGAGGCGGCCGAGGCGGCATGCCAGCGCGATCGAGAGGGATCGGAAGCCTCTGCTGACGCTCGGGAAGGCGTCGATCGGTAGGCGGCAGCGGCGTCCTACCTCGGATATTCCCTTTCATTCGGCGGCGCGCAATTCGCTTGCACGATTGGAGCCAGGGCCGGAAGAACCGGCAGCCGACCGGGGGTTAGCCTGAACTATGCACGAAAGTTGGCTGAGAAGCTGGCTTTCCAATGTTTCAGCGTGCCGCGCGGCGATTGACGCTGACGGATCTCGTTTTGGGTGGTCGATGCCCATTCCGTGGCGCGAATGCGGAGTGTGCTT
>JAAETT010000415.1 GCA_024228115.1 bacterium | reverse complement strand
CTCCGGTCGAGCCGGGAGGGCGTTCGCCCTGGGTCAAGGACCTTTCGACCCGGAAGATCTGAATCGGAATCCGGAACGGCGGACTGCGTCGCCCCCCGGCCAAATGATCAGATTTCTACGCTTCTGAGTGAGCGTCTACAGTAGCAGCGCCGGGCGAATCTCTTCGGCCAGGCTCGGCGGGTCGCCAGTCGCAGCTGGCCCCGCGAGGATCTCGTGTTGCAGCGCTTTCGATGCCTCGATCTGCCTGCGATAGAACGAGGTGACGCCCGCCTCATCGAGGGCTGGTACGCCAGCCTCTACCGCTGCAAGGCGGGCCGCACGTTCGCCGGCCCGGGTCACGATCCGCTCCCTCTCTGGAACCTCTACCGGGCCCCCACTTCGGCGCTTGGCCTCCGCCACGAAGGGAATCAGGGAGAGCCGTTCGATGAGCGCCGCTTCGAGAGCCGCTGCTGGCGCCGCGGAGCCGTGCGCGTGGACGATGCCCGCCTCGCTCCGCATCCGCGAGAGCGTTCCGTCCGCCTCGCGGGCCACCAGCCAGCGGTCCACGTCACGGGCCAGCTCCGGCTGGTCTTCGCGCAGCCAGACGGCCTTGTAATCGCGGGTGAATGGACCCAAGACGCGCAAGGGAGTATTGCTGGCAGCGATCCAATGAGATGCCTCGAGCGTGTCCGTGATGACGGCATCGGCCCGGTGCTCCAGGAGTTCTGCGAGCACGTCGCCGTTCCCATCCACCGGAGAAACGGTGGCCAGACGAAAACGCGCGCGAGCGACCCGCTCCAGGTGCCCGCCGAGGTTGACGGCGATGAGCCGTCCGGGCCGGTCGAGATCTCCTGCGCGCCGGGCCGAGGCGCCAGCAAGAACCAATGCCACGGCCCCGCTCTCGAGGTAGGGGACGCTGAAGTGGCCCCGCAAGGATCGCTCGGGCCGGATCGTGATGCCGCTCCACGCCAGTTCGAAGCGTCCTGCCTGGAGATCGGCTTGCAGTTCGGGCCAGCGGAATCGAACGAATTCGAGGCGAAGGCCGCGATCCGCGGCAAAGGCCCGGGCGAGCGCCACATCCAGGCCAGCGAGGGCCCCGTCCGCGGCCTCCAGGCTGAAGGGCGCGTAGTCCCCGCTCGTCCCGACTCGCAGAACGGGCCGGGTATCGCGGGAGGTCGGCTCCGAGGCGCAGCCAAGCGCCAGTAGCAGTACCAACCCGATCCGGAAGCACGCGCTCCGGCATGCTTGCTGAAATCTCATATCATCTCCAACGCTTCGGCGAGGCCCATGATCTTACCCTCGGGGCGATTTGACCACCCACGGGGGATCTCCTAACGTCCGCGGCTTCCGATGCCCCGGCTTCGGCCGAGTCGGCAGCGGCGCCCGCAGCGTCCCCCCGCTTGCTCGGCAAAGCCATTCCCCCTTCCACCCCGAGGTTCCCGTCATGCTGTCGCTGGACGAGATCGAGGCGGGTGCCCAATGCACCCACAAGAATACGGGCCTCCGTTATGCCGTCGTGGCAGTGGAAGACGAAGAGGTCCTGCTCGAGGCCCAGACCGAGGGTCACGAACCTCTCACCGTGCCCGCGGAACTCTTCGTCAAGGAGTTCCACGTTGGCGAGCAGTATCGCACGCCGCGGCGAGGGAGAAGCCGAGGGCGAAGCCGTCGCACCGGGCCGCAGACGCCGGCCGCTCCGACCGGACCCAAATCGAAGGGCAAGATCAAGAAGATGGTGCGCGATCGGGGCTTCGGCTTCATCCGCGGTGAAGACGGGAAAGAAGTCTTCTTCCACCGCTCCGGGATGAACGGCACCGAGTACGACAACATCGCCGAGGGCGACACGGTCGAGTACGTCATCCAGGAAGGTCCCCGCGGCGCTCGGGCCGAACATGTCCGCGGGATCACTTCCGAAACTGCCGCCTAGCGGCTCCGCTCGCTTCTTCAGCTCGGATAGCGATGGACGATCGGCAGGCGCCGCCCGCCGCCGAAGGCCTTTGGCGAGACACGCAATACGAGCGGTGACTGACGCCGTTTGTACTCGTTGCGATCCAGCCGGCGCACGATGGCTGCCGCTTCTTCCCGGGTCGTGCCAGGCGGCGGCGTGAGGGCGTTGGCACCGAGCCCGCCTTCGATGGCCTGTTCGAGCACGGCATCGAGAATGTCGTAGGGCGGCAGATCGTCGCTATCGAGCTGGTCCGGTGCCAGTTCGGCGGAGGGCGGTTTTTCGATGGTGTTGACCGGAATACGCTCGCCGTTCTTGTTGGCATGGCGGGCGATCGCGTAGACGTCGCGTTTGTAGACGTCGCCCAACACCGCGAGCCCGCCCACTGTATCTCCGTAGAGGGTGCAGTAGCCCACCGAGAGTTCGCTCTTGTTTCCCGTCGCGAGAACGAGGCGGTTTTCTGCATTCGAGACGGCCATCAGGATGGCGCCCCGGATGCGCGATTGGATGTTCTGCTGCGCCAGGCCGTAGTCGTCCTTCTGGCCGAAGAGTTGGGCAAAGATCGTTCGGTAGGCCTCGTAGATGTGGCCGATCTCCACCTTGCGAACGTCGATGCCGAGCCGCTCACCGAGAGTGAGGGCATCATCCACGCTATGTCCCGAGGAGAACGGTCCCGGCATGGCGATGCCAACCACCTGTTTCGCACCGAGCGCTTCAACCGCGAGGTGTGCGGTAACCGCCGAATCGATCCCCCCGGAGAGGCCGATCACGGCGCCCGGCGGGAGGCCTTGCTTGCGGAAGTAATCGTGAATCCCGAGCACGAGCCCGCGTTCGAGTTGGCTCACCCGATCCGACTCCGGCACATCGTCGGGTAGGCGTCCGGCGGTTGTGCCGGGAACGTCGACGATCTCGAACGCTTCTTCGAAGAGCGGCAACTGAGCAAGGACACGGCCGCTGCTTCCGACCACGAAGGAGCCGCCATCGAAGATCAGCTCGTCGTTGCCGCCCACCTGGTTGACGAAGATGATCGGCACCTGATGACGAGTGGCAAGTTCGCCAAACAAACGCCGCCTCTCTCCGGGCTTGCCGGCATGCCAGGGCGAGGCCGAAAGGTTCAGCACCAGCTGGGCCCCGGCGGCCGCAAGGCGGCCGACCGGATCGCGGCCGTAGCCGATCTCGAAGGCCCAGGCGTCTTCGCAAACGCTGAGTCCAAGCGGGCCGATCGGTATCTGCTCTTCCGCCGCGACGAAGTACCGGTTCTCATCGAATACGTCGTAGGTCGGAAGCAGGGTCTTGGCCTGAACGGCGGCCCGCTTTCCGTCGCGCAGCAGCACGGCGGCGTTCGCCAGGCGCTTGGCCCTGCCGGATTCCACCGGCAGAACGGCGCCCACCGCCAGGTCGATGCCTTTCGAGGAGGCCTCGAGGGTTTCGAGCTCCTTCAGCTGATCGCGTACGAAGCCCTCCCGTTCGAGCAGATCCATCGGCGGGTAGCCGGTCAGGCATAGCTCAGGAAGGACGCAGAACTCCGCCCCCGCGCGCTTCGCGCGCTCTGCAGCTTCCTCGATTCGCCGGCGGTTCCCCTGGAGGTCGCCGACGGTGGGGTTGATCTGGGCGATCGCGATCTTCACGCTGAAAGCATCGGGGCCGACCCAGAAGGCGTCAAGCGGGACGCGCTAGGATCGGCCGATGTCATCCGCCACCGAAATCATCGGCCCGAGCTCGCATTTCTACGTTTCCCAGCGTTTGCGGCTCCACTACGTCGATTGGGGCAACGAGGACGCGCCGCCGCTCCTCCTGATCCACGGCGGAAGGGACCATGCTCGCAGCTGGGACCCGATCGCCCGCGAGCTGCGCCGCGATTGGCATGTGATCGCTCCGGATCTGCGCGGCCATGGTGATAGTGCGTGGGCCATTGGCGGCAGTTACACCCTTCCGGATTTCGTGCTCGATATCGCTCAGCTCGTCGAGGCGCTGGAGCTGGCGCCGCTGACGATCGTGGCACATTCGTTAGGCGGAGCCATCGCACTGCACTATTCAGGCGTCTACCCCGAGAAGGTGTCGAAGTTGGTAGCCATCGAGGGCCTCGGTCCCGCGCCGGAGCTTGCGAAGCGCCTCGCCGAGACTCCGGTCCACGAGCGTTTCAGCCGTTGGGTCATCGCAGCGCAGGAACTCGCAGCGCGCAGCCCCCGCCGCTACGCCTCCATCGATGAGGCGGCCCAGCGCATGCAGCAGGTCAATTCGTTCCTGCCCCCCGATCTCGCCCGCCACTTGACGATTCATGGTGTCGCCCGGAACGAGGACCACACCTTCAGCTGGAAGTTCGACAACTACGTGCGCGCGTTCTCTCCCGTGCGGCTTGCGACCGATGACCTCCACGCCATGTGGGCCCGAATCGAATGCCCGGTGCTACTCGTGCGTGGCATGGAGAGTTGGGCGAGCGATCCCGAGAAGGACGGCCGCACCGGGCACTTCTCGGATGCGCGGCTCATCAACGTGGAATCCGCCGGCCACTGGGTCCACCATGACCAACCCGAGGTATTCCTGGAGGCCATACGCGCGTTCCTCTCGTGACCCTCCGCTAGGGGTAGTACACGAGCATGGCGTTGCCGAAGGCGGCAGGGCGCTTCTGGCCCTCTACCTCGAAGCGCATCGCGAACGTGGCGCGCTGGGCGCCGCCCGGGAGTTCTCGGAGTGCTTTCAGCGTGACGCGCATGCGCAGACGGGAGCCACTCGGAACGGGGGAACGAAAGCGCATCTTCTCGATTCCCGGGTTGACGAGCAGGCGCGCACCCTTCACCTCGATGATCTGCGAGAGAAGGTGCGGGGCCAGGGACGCCGTGAGATGGCCGTGTGCGATCGTCGTTCCGAAAGGCGACTCGCGTTTCGCACGCTCCAGATCGGTATGGATCCACTGGCAGTCGCCGGTCGCTTCGGCGAAGAGATTGATCCGTTCCTGGGTGATCTCGATCCAATCCGATACGCCGAGTTCGGTGCCGACGAGGGACTTGAGGGTGGGTATGTCGGGGATGATGCGTCTGGCCATGGCGGGCCCCGCAGGATAGCAGGCAGTCCGGGGAAGCCGGCTAATCTGATTGCCGTGGCTGAGCCCCAGAACGAGTCTGTCTCCCAGGAACCGCGAACCCGGCTGGGTTTGCGCTTCGATCCTCGCCTCGCGGAGGGTGCACTTGCTGGGGAGCGCCTGGCGGCGTTGCTCGAAGCCGCCCCCCAGGCCGAAGCGCAGGGCTTCGACGTCTTGTGGATCGCCGAGCGGCCCACGTCCGAGGCCTCCCTCGTGCCTTCGGCTCTGGTGCTGTGCGCTTCGGTGGCCATGCGCACCGATCGTCTGCGGATCGCCAGCGGCCTTCTGCCTCTGCCCTTCTACCATCCGCTGCGCGTGGCCGAGGATGCTGCCTCGCTGGATGGTCTCTCAGCAGGTCGGTTCGAGTTGGGCGTGGGGTTGGGGGCGGATCCGGGCGCGTTGGTGCATTTCGGTGTGGACGCGGAGGAGCGCATCGCCCGTTTCGAGGAAGCCCTGGATCTGATCACCGCTGCGTGGCGAGGGCCACTCGAGTTCTCCGGTCGCTTCTTCCCGACCGAGAACGTGGAGATCCACCCGCGGCCGGTCCAATCGGGCGGTCCTCCGCTCTGGATCGGGGTGGAGGCCCCAGTCGCGCAACGCCGGGTCGCGGAGCGCCGCCAGGGGCTCGTGCTCCGCGCTGGGGTTTCTGCCGATCCATACCTCGAAGCCCTGGCACCCGGAGAGCCATCCCGCGTGGCGTTTCTCCTGGAAGCCAACATGGATGTTCCACCGCCCTCGAGGGGGGATCGGGCGATCGTCTGTTGTGATTGGGTGCTCCCCATGGCTCCCGATCTCGGGCCCGAGGCCATCGCACCCGAGGTCGAACGGCTTGCCGGACGAGCGGCTTCGCTGCGCTCGGGAACCGGAGCCTGAGCGCTCGCGTATACTCCTCGAAACCGTCCGGGGGGTTCATGAAGCCGCGTACTGCGTTCCTCGTCTCGCTCGCGCTGGCGGCGTTGATCGGCTTTGGCTGGTCCGGCGCCGCGCTCTACAAGACCGCCATCGATCTCACCTCGGCTGCCTTCCCGGCGGGCGCACAGATCCAGGCGGCGGTGGACGCAGTCGGGATCTCCTATCCGCGGCCGGTCGCCGGTGTCGTCTGGATGCTCCTGGGTCTGCTTGTCGTGGCCTTCGCGAGTTTCTGGTTGATGCGGAGGGCAGTTCGCGGCCAGATGAGGGAGACGGATCCCGGGCGGCGCAGCGTGCTTTCGGGCGCCTTGGCCGGTGGGGCGACGGCGCTGGTGGCAACCGGTGGCGCTGCCGGTGTCGCCGCGGCGCGAGGCCTGTCGGGTCTCGGGAACGAAGGTCGAGGCTGGCTCCCAACAGTCACTGACATCTTCGGTGGCGACGTCGTCAAGACCCACGACAGCTACCCGGACGAGTGGAAGGGAAGCCGTGTCCAGGGCTATCGGACGCTGGGTCGGACGGGCTGGAAGATCTCCGACATCGTCGTCGGCGGTGGCCGGGTCCAGGGGGAGAAGGGCAGCGAGGTCGTGCGAATGGCCTTCGATCGCGGCATCAACTACGTGGACACGTCCCCGGACTACTCGTCGACCGGAAGCGAACAGGCGATCGCCGCCGCACTCAAGGGTCGGCGGGACAAGGTCTTCCTGGCCACGAAATTCTGCACACCTCGCGGCCACCTCGGGCCGCTTGCCAGCGTCGCCGAGCACAAGCAGGTCGTCGAGGAGAGCCTCCGCCGGCTGCAGACGGATTACGTCGATCTCGTGCACCAGCATAGCTGCGACGAGGTGGAGCGGATCGAATCAGAGACGATGCACGAAGCCTTCGACCGGTTGAAGGAAGAGGGCAAGGTCCGTTTCCTTGGCTTCTCTTCGCATACGCCGAACCTGATCCAGGTCGCCGAGGCGGCGATCGCCAATGGTCGCTTCGACGTGATGATGCTCGCCTATCACCACGGCATCTGGCCCGCGATGGCCGAAGTGATCGGGGGAGCCCGCAAGCAGCAGGATATGGGCATCGTCGCCATGAAGACATTGAAGGGCGCTCGGCATCATGGGTTGGCCGGCTTCCGTGAGCATTCCACGGCCTACAGTCAGGCAGCTCTCAAATGGGTGCTATCGAATGCGGATGTCTCGGCGGCCGTCATTTCGTTCTTCGAGTTCCAGCACGTGGACGAATACCTCTTTGCTTCCGGTACCAAGCCTTCCGGAGCCAATCTGTCCGGTGCCAAACCTTCCGGCACCAATCTGATTGGAAACGATCTCGCCTTGCTCGAGGAGTACGACCGGCAGATTGCTGGCAGTTACTGCACGCCGCATTGCGGCGCTTGTCTGGAGAGCTGCCCGGAAGACGTGCCGATCAACGATGTACTCCGCCATCGCATGTATTTCGAGGACTACGGCAACGAGAAGGAGGCTCTCCGCCTCTATGCCGGCCTGGAAACCAATGCGGAGGCCTGTGCTTCCTGCAGCGGCCCCTGCCTGGGCTCCTGCCCCATCGGGGTCGCGATTCCCGATCGGCTGCGCGGCAGTCACGACTTGCTCACTCTCTCCTGAAACCCGGAGGCCCGGCCATGACCGAATCCCAGCGACGAGTACTCGTCATCCTATTGCTGCTCGCCGCATGGCCGGCCAGCGCGGCTCTCGCCGACGAGTCGACCCCGAGCGCCAAGCCTTCGGCCTGGGCGCTGCCCGCGCCGGGAGCGTGCCAGCCCGCCGGGGGCCTGGTGGCAGGGCCCGGCGGAAGCCCCGAGGATGCGCCCGCGGCCCTTCCCTTCAAAACGGGAGATGTCTTCGAACTCGAGCGGCTCGATGTCCTGCAAGATTTCCTTCCGGAATTCGTATGGCCTCATCGGGAGCGCTTCTTCTTCGACGGGATGCGTCTCGAAATTGGGCCTTGCTTCAAGGACTACAGCCCACCCGCATTCTACGACGAGGCGACCGAGGCTTTTCGTGGCCAGGCAAAGCTCTCTGCCGATGGTGGCCTCGATGACTATACGGCGGGCCAACCGTTTGCAGCGGGGGATCTGGCTTCTGAGGATCCCCAGGCTGGCGACAAGTGGCTGTGGAATGTGGAGTTCCGGTATCAGGCCGCGGGCTTTCACGGGAAATTCCGCATGACGGATCTGGTCGGCCGTATCGGGCGGGCCGAACCGTTCGAGGGCGAGATGTTCAAGTTCCAGATGGCGCATCGCGCGGACCGGGTGGAAGATGGTTACGTCGCACCAGGTGCACGCTCCAAGCACTTCGTCGCCGGGGGCATCTTCTACAAGCCGTTCGATGCGCGGGAACACTCCTGGCGTCAGTACCGAGACCTGAAGCATGAGCTCGAGATCAAACGCTCGGATGATCTTCATGCCTATCTTCCCCAGTGGCGTCGGGTGCGCCGGCTGAATGCCAATCAGGTGGAAGGGCTCTACATGCCTTCCTTCTCGGTGGGAGTCGTGCAGAACCAGCAGCTCGCCGTAGGTGTAGGTGGTGGAGGGGCTGGCATCGGTGCAGCCGGCGGTGTCACCGGGGTCGGCGGGACGGTCCAGAACAAGCGCAGTGGCTACGAGGGATTGGTCTTTCGGCCGCTGCTCTATGAAACCGTCGTGCTTGGCCTGCATGATGTGCTGGCGCCGATCAACACGACGGTTCCCGGGTATCCCGAGAACGAGGATCGGGATTTCGGGCCCTGGGGGCTTTCCTTCGCCAGTGATCGCTGGGATCTGCGTCGCGCGTTGGTGCTCGAGATGCGAGCCAAGGATCCGACAGGCGATCTGAACTCCCGCCAGGTGGTGTATGTCGATCTGCAGACGCTGCAGCCACTCTACATGGCGACATTCGACGGCAAGGAGGAGATGACGAATGTCGGCCTCTACGCGGGCCGTTGGAGCGAGGACAGAGAGGACTATCCGGCCTGGCCGGACGATGAGGCTCGGCCGATCCGGGTGATCGATTCAGTAGGGGCCGCGTTCGCGAATCTGGCGGAATCCGGCAGCTGGCGCCGGGAATCCTGGGACAACGTGGGGACACCGCCGCCGGACAAGACAGTCAAGCGAATGACGTCCGTCAGCGGCCTGACCAGGCGGCGTTAGGCCAGGCGGTTCATCTCTTTCGCCAATTCGATGTCGCTCGCCGTGATGCCATCGGCATCGTGGGTCGTGAGATCGACGACGACGCGGTTCCAGACATTGAACCACTCCGGGTGGTGGCTCTGTTGCTCGGCGACGAGCGCGACGCGTGTCATGAAGCCGAACGCTTGGTTGAAATCTGCGAACTGGAATTCCTTGTGGAGCTTGCCGGCCTGGACGCGCCAGCCCTCGAGGCTGTCGAGTGCATTTCGCAGTTCGGCCTCGGGCAACGGGCCGCTTCCCATCAGTCGTCCTCGTGGATGGCCTTGGTGAAGGCCTTCAGCAGGGCCCGGCGGATCGTGCTGCGATCGGCGCGCTTGTAGACCTTGCGGAAGGCCTTGAGGGGGATGATGCCCTTGGCCATCGAGCGGTGGCCGCCGCCCACACCGAGGCCTTCGACGACGGCTCGCACCACTTCGCCCGCGGCCCGCACGTAGCCGACGTTGCGCACCGAGAAGACCAGATCGCCACCGACGGTCCCCGCCGCGATGGCCCACTCCGCGCCCTCGGCCTGGAGCGCAAGTTCCGCCACCTGCGGGATCACGTCCTCTCTTACCCGCCCGAGCACGAGCAGGTGGATGCCTTCTTCGACACTCGTCGAAGCCAGTGCCCTGCCCAGAGCGCGGAGCCCGTCCGTCGGGAGGGCCGGACGCTCGATGCGTCGTAACAAGGCTGGGCTGTGACAGGCGTGGAGTTTGGCGAATGCCTGCATGTCGGCCGGGCTGGTATCTCGACCGAGAAGCTGGGTATCGCTCTTGATGCCGTAGAGCAGCGCCGTGCCCAGCTTGCCGCGAATTTCTGTTCCGGAGGCCTGGAGGTACTCGGTCATGATCGTCGAGGTGGCGCCGTAACTGGTTCGGATGTCCTTCACGACGGCGTCGTAGCCAGTTCGCTCCGGGTGGTGATCGATCACGACATCGACCGAAAGCACTCGGGCCGGCGGGTTTTCACCGAAGACCGTGGGCTGCACATCCACCAGGGCAAGACCGTCGAACTCATCGAGTTCTTCGGGAGCGATCGTTCGAACGTCGAGCCCCAGGGCTTGCACCATGGCGGCGTTTTCGGGGCGCTGGATTTCACCGAAGGAGATGAGGGGCGCTGTTGGCGATTTCCGGCCCAACAGGATGCGCAGGGCATAGCCGGCGGCGATTCCGTCCGGATCCGGATCGGGTTGGAGGAGAATGCCGATCTTCTCACGGCTGCTCAGCAATTCGCGCAGCCGCACGACGCGGCGAAGATTGCCGAGGTGGGCGAAATCCAGGTCGACATCGTCCCGAATCTGCGTCCGCAGGCCGGTGCGTCGGAGGCAGGGATGGTCCGGGATGTCATCCGAATCGATTCTGTCCGACATGACCAGGACCGGGGCGCCCGGTGTGGCCTTGCTGATGGCGGCGACGGCGGCTCGAATGAAGGGACCATCCTCGCTGACCAGCGCGAACTCGTCTCCCTCCTTCGGTTCGAGCTTGGAGATTGCTTCCGCGGTCAATCCACCCTGAAGGGCGCGAAAACCCTGGGGGCGCGCGCGCGACTCATCGTCCCGAGGCAGCCAGAAAAGCTCCTCGGCTTCGCTCGCGCCGATCCTCGCCCAAAGGCGAGCCAACTCGGCGCCATCACAGATGATGAATCGGCTGGCCACTCAGCCTCCGCTCCCACCCATTCTCAGGCCGCGTCCGCGGGGCCCGACGACCCGGAAGTCTAGCTACCCCTCGAGAACACAGCCGCACCTCTATCCCCCGGGGGGTGCACTAGAGGAGCGTCCGCGGCTGGGTCAGTGCCGGAGGCGATTGAGCGTCTTGCGGGCGGCCTTCTGCACGAGCTCGTCGGGGTCGTCGGCTGCGATCCGGGTGAGTGCACTCGTGGCGGATTCGCCGAGGCGCCGGGCGGGGTTGGGATCCTGGGCGGCAATCCGGCGCAGCTCGGGATGCTCCGAACGGAGGGCGCGGTGGTACAGGGAGGCCAGATCGGTGTGGTTGCGCAGGCTGGCGAAACGCAGCGCCATCGCCAGGGAGGTGGCTTCCAGCTCTTCCGCACGGGCGAGTTCAGCGACCAACCGATCCTGCCCTTGCTCGCTTCCCGCTGCGAGTTGGGCCGAGATCGCTCGCGCCTCCCGCGGGAGGTCCGACCGGGCCGCCGCGTCCGCGCGTTCCAGGGCAACCTCCTTTCGAAGGCTCTCCGATGCCTCCAACAGCGGGCCCAGTGAAACGAGGGCTGTGTCGCGCAAGGCCGCAGGTCCCCGGTCGATCCAGCCGAGCATGCGGGCGGCCAGGGCCGAGGGATCGTCCGGGTGGGCCAGCACCGCCTGGACGGCTTCGCTCCAGGCCTTCTCCCCCCTGGCATCCACCAGCCGAACCGTCTCCGCCGGTTCGTCCACCAACACGTAGGGGGCTCGGGCGCCACGAAGGAGGAGAAGTGCCCGGTCGTCGACCGCCAGGGGCGGGGGGCTCGATCGGCGGCGCTTGATCTGGAACCGGTCGGGCGCGGCTCCCGAGAGTGGCCTCACCCCGGCTACGTCGATCCGGCCATCGGATAGCCCTACGACTTCGGCCACGATGACCAGATCGGCCTGGGCCAATCGCACCTGCAGCGGCCGGATGAGAGCGGCCCGCCGAGGATGGCCATCGGCCAGGGCACCCACCGAAAGGCACAGAAAGAAGACTGCCAACAGACAACGCAGCACGGGTCGAGCCATCGTCTCAGTCTACCCGTTGGCAAGGGGCAAAGCGGTCCAGGTCCGCCCCGGGCCCGATCAGGAACGCTATGATCGCCCTCCACTTCACCCCGGGCCGCATCGGTGCAGATCTGCGCCAGGCCCCGAGGAGTCCGATGCCCAAGGTCGTCATTCCGCCTCCGTACCGCGGCTCCACCCAGGGGGCGACCGAGGTCGATGTGACCGGCGCGAACGTCGCCGAGTGTCTCGAGGCGGTCGAGCACAAATTTCCGGGCTTCTTGGCGCTCGTGGTGGATGAAGACGGCGCCGTTCAACGGTTCGTGAAGCTGTTCGTCAACCGCGAACAACTCGGCGCAGAAGATGCGCTGCGAACGCCGGTCTCGCCTGACGACGAGGTCGAGGTTCTCGCCGCCATCGCGGGCGGCTGAGAAGCGCGTCCCGTACACATTTTTCCATCTCAACCAGGACGATTCGAGGAGACCTTTCATGAGTGGCCCCACCGGCGACAAGCTGATCTACGTAGACATGACCGACCAGTCCATCGACATCCGTGACTTCCCCGAAGAGTGGAACTTGCTCGGAGGCCGCGGTCTCTCCGCGAAAATCCTCCTCAAGGAATGCGATCCCAACTGCGATCCTCTCGGGCCTGACAACGTGTTGGTGATGGCGCCGGGTGTGCTCGGCGGCACCGCGGCACCGACGTCAGGGCGTATCTCGATCGGCGGCAAGAGCCCGCTGACCGGCGGCATCAAGGAGGCGAACACTGGAGGCCAGCCCGGCCAGCACCTGATGAAGCTCGGCTACCGCGGCATCATCGTGAAGGGCCAGCCTGCCGACGCGGAGAAGCGCTACGCCCTCGAAGTCAACGGAGATGGCGTGACCGTCGTCGCCGCTGACGACCACAAGGGCAAATGGAACTACGCCCTCTGCGAGGATCTCCACGGCCAGTATCCGACGACGACCTCGTTCATCACCTGCGGACCGGCTGGCGAGGCGCGCCTGACAGGAGCCTCCGTGGCAACCACGGACCAGGACAACCGCTATCCGGCACGCCATGCCGCGCGCGGCGGTCTGGGTGCGGTGATGGGCTCGAAGGGCTTGAAATTCGTCGCGGTGGATCCCGGCAAGGCTTCCCTCCGCCAGCCGGGCGATCGCAAGGCTTTCGGTGCCCTCTGCAAGGAGTATTCGAAGGGTTTTCTCGAGGGTCCGCAGATGTTCAAGACGGGTACGAGCTCCATCGTGCCGGTCGCGAACATGCTGCACACCTTCCCGTACAAGAATCGCGTCGAAGGACAATCCCCCGACGCGCAGACCCTCGACGGTGCACGTATCGTCGAGAGCTTCGAGACGCGCGGTGGCAAGATGCACAACTGCATGACCGGTTGCATCGTGAAGTGCTCGAACATCGTCAACGACGCCCAGGGCGAGTACAAGACATCGGCCCTCGAGTTCGAGACGCTCACGCTGCTCGGCGCAAATTGCGCCGTGGCGAGTTGGGAAGACGTCGCGGACATGGACCGGCTCTGCGACGAGGTCGGCCTCGACACCATCGAGACCGGTGCCGCGATCGCCATCCTGATGGACGCGGGCCAGATGGAGTGGGGCGATGCGGATGAGATGCGCAAACTGATCGCCGAGATCCCCGAAGGCACCGAGCGTGGCAACGCCGTGGGCAACGGCGCTGTCGCGGTCGGGAAGTTCACGGGCCATCATCGTGTGCCCGAGGCCAGGGGCCAGGCGATTCCGGCCTGGGATCCGCGTCCGCTCAAGGCCACCGGTGTTTCCTACTGCACGAGCGCGATGGGGGGCGACCACACGGCTGGCCTGATCGTGAACCCGGGCCTGACGCCGGACCAATTTGCGTGGGAGAGCCAGAAGGTGCAGATCGTCAACGCGGTCTGCGATTCGTCCGGTTTCTGCCAGTTCCTCCAGCCGAGCCTGGATGATATTCGCGGTTTCTACGGCGCGATGTGCGGCGACGAAGTGAGCCGGGAGACGATTCACGACCAGGGCTGGCAGGTGCTCGAGGACGAGTGGGAGTTCAACCGCCAGGCTGGCTTCACCGCCGCCGACGACAAGATGGCAGATTGCCTCGCGCAGGATGCCGTCGGTGCTGAGGGCGCAAAGGTGGTGTTCGACGTGCCCGCCGAGATCATCCAGGCCGTCTTCAAGCGGATGCCGGCCCAGGAGGATCTGTTCACGGCGAAGGCTGCTGGCTGAGCCCACGGCTTTCATCTTTCGAGAACGGGCAGGGGGGCTCTTCCTTCTGCCCGTTCCCATTTTTCGGGAGCGCGAACGAGTTGACGACACGCGATGTACGCATGCGCGGGTTCGCCGAGCGGGCGGACGTCGAGGAGGTGACAGGCTTTCTCGCCGACCATGCGCGCGCGCTTCCGGCTGAGCCGGTTGGGCTGCTCTCGAGCGTCGGGCGTGTCCTCGCCGAAGAGGTGCGTGCCGAGGTGGATGTCCCGGGCTTCGCCCGTTCGGCCATGGATGGCTACGCGGTTCGCGGCGAAGACACGTTCGGGGCGTCGGCGTACGACTCGCTGCACCTGGAGCTGGTGGGGGAGTCGATGCCCGGCCGGCCTTTCGCGGGAACCGTCGAAGCCGGGCAAGCGGTGCGCATCATGACCGGTGCGCCCTTGCCCAAGGGCGCGGACGCCGTCGTGATGGCCGAGGTATGCGAGGAGGTTGCCACCACCTTGCGCCTGGCCGAAGCCGTCGCTCCGCGGAAGCATGTCGGTGCGCCGGGTGAAGACATCCGGGCGGGAGCCATCGTTCTCGACGTGGGCCGGCGCTTGCGGCCTCAAGATGCGGGCCTGCTGTCGTCGATCGGCGTTGCGGAAGCCGCCTGCGTGCGCCGCCCACGGGTGCAATTGGTGATCACGGGTGATGAGCTCCTGCCGCCCGGGAGTCGGCCAGAGGGCCCGCATATCGTCGACAGCAATTCGGTCGTGCTCGGCGCGCTCGCGGAGCGAGATGGAAGCGTGTTGCTTCCCCACGTCATCCTCCCAGACCGCCCGGAAGTGATCGCGGATCTTCTCGCAACGGCTGCAGCTGACGTCTTGCTCGTTTCCGGCGGAAGCTCCGTTGGAAAAGAAGATCATGCTCCGCGGTTGGTGGCCGAACTCGGCAAACTGGATTTTCACGGAGTCTCGATGCGTCCCTCGAGCCCGGCCGGTGTTGGCCGGCTGCCAGCCGTGGCCGGCACCGCAGAACGCTTCGTCTTCTTGCTGCCCGGAAACCCCGTGAGTTGCCTATGCGCCTACGAGTTCTTTGCGGGGCCGACGCTTCGCCGGCTTGGCGGGCGGAACGGCGCCTGGCCTCATCGTCGGGTGCGGCTACCGCTCGCCCGCAAGATCGTCTCGGCCATCGGACGGACGGACTACGTGCGTGTTGCGATCGAAGAGGGTTGCGTTGCACCGATCGGAACGTCGGGCGCGTCCATCTTGTCCTCGACGGTTCGCGCGGCGGGCGCAGTGATCGTGCCGCGGGAGCTGGAAGGCATGCCCGAGGGCGCCGAGGTCGACGTCGTTCTCTACGACGAAGAACTGCCGGCATGAAGCAACAGCAATTCCTGGAAGTCCTGGATCGGGACGAAGCCGAGCGGCGTTGGCGTGAGGCGATTCGGGTGGTTGCGGCTCCCACTGAGGAGATCCCGCTCGATGAAGCGCTCGGGCGGGTGCTCGCCGAAGACGTGAGAGCCGCAGTAGATGTGCCCGGATTCGATCGCTCGAATATGGACGGCTTCGCGGTTCGCGCCAGCGATACATTCGGTGCATCCGAGGAAGAGCCGCGACGGCTCCGTCTGAATGAGGAGACGATTCCCACCGGAATCGCGCCGCAGCTGGAAGTGGTGGCGGGGACGGCGACTCCGATCGCCACGGGCGGCATGTTGCCGCGTGGCGCGGATGCGGTCGTGCCCGTCGAGCATACGGATGTGGACGGGGCCGAGCTGATCGTCAGGCGGCCGCGTGTGCCCGGCGGCGCCGTGGCATTTGCCGGCACCGACATGGGTATGGGGGAGACGGTGCTCTTCGCGGGCGCGCGACTCTCCTCCCGAGAGACTGGCGTGTTGGCGGCCATCGGTCGGGAACGGGTGGCCGTCGTGGGCAGGCCTCGTGTCGCGATCCTCTCGACTGGCGACGAGATCGTGCAGCCGGGGGAGGCCATGCGCCCCGGATTGGTCTTCGACAGCAATGGAAGAATCCTGGCCGACGCCGTGCGGGAACTCGGGGGCGAGCCTCTCTTCATGGGCGCCTTTCGCGATGATGAGCTCGCCTTGAGGGCGGCAGTCGCGGAGGCGCTGGTTGCGGCCGATCTCGTATTGCTTTCCGGCGGTACCTCCAAGGGGGAGGGGGACCTGAACGCGCAGGTCATCGCCGATCTATCGCCGGGAATTCTCGTGCACGGTGTCGCGCTCAAACCCGGCAAACCGATCTGCCTTGCGGCTTCCGGAGAAAAACCTGTCGTCATTCTGCCCGGGTTCCCGACCTCCGCCGTCTTCACCTTCCACGAGTTCGTTGCGCCGGTGCTCCGGGAAATGGCGGGCCTCGGGGGAGATTGCAGGGAGACGCTGACGGCTCGCCTTGCCATGCGCGTGCAATCCGAGCGCGGGCGTCTCGAATACCTGCTGGTCGGCCTGGTGCCGGGCCCCGATGGAGACCTGGCCGCCTACCCGATGGGCAAGGGCAGCGGCTCGGTGACGGCATTCAGCCGGGCGGACGGCTTCGTGCGGGTCGGACGAAACGTGGAGATCGTCGAAGCGGATATCCCGGTCGAGGTGACACGAATCGGACGTGAGCCGTCCCTGGCCGACCTGGTCGTCATTGGCAGCCACTGCTCCGGGCTCGACCTGCTCGCGTCCGCGCTCTCGGCCGAGGGCTTCACGATCAAGCTGATGGCGGTCGGCAGCCAGGGTGGGCTCGAAGCCGCCCGGCGCGGTGAATGCGACGTGGCGCCGATGCATCTTCTCGACCCGGAGAGCGGCACCTACAACGCGCCGTTCCTGGAAGGCGACCTGGAGCTCTTGCCGGGCTACACACGAATGCAAGGCGTGGTCACCCGCGCCGACGAGACGCGGGACGTCGATGGGCTGCTGGCCGATGGGACGCTGCGCATGGTCAACCGCAACCGAGGTGCCGGAACCCGATTGCTGATCGACGGTCTCCTCGGAGACAGGCGCCCTCCCGGCCATGCCTACGAACCGCGCTCCCACTACGCCGTAGCAGCAGCGGTCGCCCAGAAGCGCGCGGACTGGGGTGTGACCATCGCACCGATCGCGGAGCAGGCGGGTCTGCGCTTTCGGCCCTTGCAAGCCGAGCACTACGATTTCATCGTCCCGCGGGCGCGGGGCAATCGGCCAGCCGTGGCGTCCATGCGACGACTCCTCGAGCCGGGAAGCGCCCTTCGTGTTCGCCTGGCCGAAGCGGGATTCGGGGAGCCCGATGACGGCTGAGAGTTCTCCCGTCGTCGTAGAGATCGATTCCCTGGCCGCCGGGGGAGATGGCGTGGGCCGCCTGGCCGACGGCCGTGTCGTCTTCGTAGCCTGGACCGCGCCAGGCGATCAGGTGCTGGTTCGCCTCATCGAGGAGCGCAAGCGTTTCGCGCGCGGGGAAGTCGTAGAACTGCTGCGTCCTGGTCCGGATCGGCGGTCTCCGCCTTGTCCCATCGCCGGGAAATGTGGCGGCTGCGCCTGGCAACATCTCGCCTATCCGGCGCAGCTCGCCGCCAAGGTCGGGATCCTGAGAGACGCGATCGAACGGATCGCAGGGCTCACGCCCCCCGTCGAGATTCCCGTTCAGTCGGCAGACGAGCTCGGATATCGGAGCCGTGCGCGGGTGTTCGCCGAGGCCGGAGAGGTCGGGTTCCGCCGCATGCGTTCTCATGAGGTTTGTGGGACCCGGAACTGTCCCGTGCTCGTGCCCGAGTTGGACGCGGTCCTCGGCAGCCTGGCCGAGGCTCCTCCCGAGGGCGAGGCCGAATGGCTGTTGGCAGTGGGCGACGCTGGGGAGGTTTCCGTCCGCGTCGACGGCCCCGGAGCGAAGGCCAGCGCGATCCATTTGCGAGTTGGAGACGATTCCCTTCGTATCGGGCCAGGCGTGTTCTTCCAGGCGAACGCAGCACTCCGGAACCAGCTGGCCCAAGCAGTCAGCGAGGCTTGCGGCCGAGGCGAGAGGGCGCTGGAACTCTACGCGGGCGCGGGCTTCTTCACGCTGGGGCTCAGTCGCGCGTTCGGCCAGGTCACGGCCGTCGAGTCCAACCGGCGAGCGGCCCGCGATCTGGGCCACAATCTCAAGGCTGCCGAAGTGCCGGCCGATGTGGCCATCCGCCCGATCCCGACGGAAGACTACCTGGCGGATCCCCGAGACCCACGGCCGGACCTCGTGCTTCTCGATCCACCGCGCACCGGTCTCGCGAAGGGGGGTCCGGAGGCGCTGGCCGCCCTCGGCGCCGAGCGCATCGTCTACCTCTCCTGCGATCCCGCCACGCTCGCCCGCGACCTACGCATCCTCACCGAGCGAGGCTACGAGCTTTCGGCCGTCACGGCGTTCGATCTCTTCCCCCAGACCCCCCACATCGAAGCCCTCGCAATCCTCACCCTCTGAGCGAGAAGAGGGGACGCTCCTCTGTCGCGTCAGGGCTCGATGAGACCGTGGCGCAGGGCGTAGCGGACGAGCTCGGTGGCCTTCCGGGCGCCGAGCTTTCGCATGACGCTGGTGCGATGAGCTTCCACGGTCTTGGTACTGATGCTGAGCTCGCTGGCCACTTCCTTGGCCGACAGACCTTCGGCAATCAACTGGAGAACTTCGCGTTCCCGTGTGGAAAGCACGGAAAAGGGTTCGGCGACGCCCCGATTCGGTGCGCGAAGCTGCTCCACGATCTCCTTGGCAACCGGCGGGCTGAAGTAGCTGCCCCCTTTGGTGACCGCCCGCACCGCAGAGACCACCTCGTTCACGCGGCCGTTCTTCAATACGTAGCCGTCCGCTCCCAGGTTCACGGCGCTCTGGATGTAGGGCGGGTCCGCGTGGACCGAGAGCAGGATGACCTTGACCTTCGGGTGGGCATTGCGGAGCCGTTCGAGGGTTTCGAGGCCGCCCAGGTTAGGCATCGAGATATCGAGGATCACGACCTGCGGCTGGTGCTTCGCAACTTCCTCGAGCACCTCGCGGCCGTCGGCGGCCTCGGAGAAGACTTCGATATCCTCCTCAGCCTCGAGCAGACGGCGCAGGCCCTCTCGGACGATGGCATGGTCATCCGCGATCACGGCACCGATCAAGGGGAACCCCTCCTCAAACTTGCAGATGTAGAGTAGACCCTTCATGGGTTTCGTGACAATGCCCGCATTCGCGGTGTAGGTTGTTTTTCTCAGCTGCACCTGATTCGGAGGTCGTGTGTCCATCCGGTTTGCAAGCCCATTCGTCGTCTATGTCGAGGGTGCTCGCGATGGAGAGATCTTGCGTGGGTGGGCGCGAGGGATGTCGCCGCAGATGTCCAAGGCATTGGCCGGGGTCCTCGTGATCCTTGGAGGCCGGAGACCCGAACGTGCGCGTCGGCATCTCGACGAGCTGCGCGAGGTCCAACCTGAAGCACGCGGGCTCTGCGTCCTCGATCGCGACACTGAAGAGCTTCGCTTCGACGAGCGGGACGGCCTCCAGACCTTCTCCTGGGGCCGTAGACACATCGAGAGCTATCTGCTCGCTCCGAGCGCCATCCGCAGGGCACTCCGTCTCGACTCAGCGGAGACCAGCGTGCTCGAGAGCCTGCTGAATGCTCATGCGCCAGAACCGGGTGATGAGGCGGCGATGGAACGACTGGACGCCAAACGATTGCTGGGGCCAAAGGGACCAATTGCTAGTCAACTCGGCCGTAGCCTGCCTTCCGGACGGATCGCCCGGGCCATGCGTCCCGAGGAGCTGCACTCTGACGTGTCCGCGCTTCTCGAGCGTGTCGGGACGGGGTTAGCCTGAACTATGCACGAAAGTTGGCTGAGAAGCTGGCTTTCCAATGTTTCAGCGTGCCGCGCGGCGATTGACGCTGACGGATCTCGTTTTGGGTGGTCGATGCCCATTCCGTGGCGCGAATGCGGAGTGTGCTT